>NZ_DBHIDN010000017.1:0-36397 GCF_057251025.1 Shuttleworthella sp. | reverse complement strand
AAATATATCCTTCAAAGAAAATTCACTAATAATATAGGGACTGTATGGTAGAATCAAGAAACAGAATAGAGTGAGTTCCTGACAAATATCGAAAGGCAAGACGAGAAGGCCTTCAGAAGCTTGACACAAGAGATATGAAGATCTCTGTTTCACGCTTATCCGACAGATCAACCAAGAAATTTCACAACAAAACAATCGTGTGCGATATCAATCCAAGCAGCGAAGATATTCTCACACTCCTATATTTTTGCGACATAACAATCCTAAGTCAAATAAACCGAATAAGCTCCCGAATCACAATGCATTGCCAAAGATAGGAGGTGATTCACATGTGGATATGCCAAAGCGTAGTATTTACATCCATTTAGGGTTAAAGCTGTCAATCATAAAAAAGTACCGGCAATATTATTGGCTGTTGTTCTTGCATTAACGTTTTATTCATGCGGATCAGGCGGAAAGCAAGTCGGGGTATACACATATTCAGACGGGAAAAATATATCCGTTGAGATGACGATTTTTGCCAAGGGTGACGATATATCCAAGATCGAACAAGTTTCCGAACTAGATATAAGCGGATATTCGGAAGAGGAAATTCACCGAATCCCTTGAAAACGGCGGCTGGGAGCTTAAGAAATAGGGGGCCGCGTTTATATAAACAGCATGTGTTTTGAGGCGAAAGGGCAATAGGAAGAAGTTGATCAGTTGTTCGCGGAGGCATGAGAAATGAAAAAAAACAACAAATGGAAAAACTTCACATTGGCACTTTTCATGAGTTTTGCCATCGTAATCTCGGGGTTCGGAGCTCCGGGGATTAGCCGTGTTTCCGCTGCAGACGAGGGAGCTCGGCAGGTAGCGGAGAAAATAGCGGAAACTCCTGTACTCGAAGAAACTTCGGCCAAGGCGGAAGCAGAAAAGGCTGTTACCGCGGAAGCGGAAGAGGCCGTTCAGGCAGAAGAAAAAGCGACTGCTGTCGAAGAAGAGAAGACAGATGCCGCTCAAGAAGAAAAGTCAGCCGCTTCCGAAGGGGGAAAGGCCGTTAAGGCGGAAGAAGAGGCTGTTATTGCCGAAAAAACAAAGACCGCTGTCACCGAAGAAAAAGAGGCCGCACCAAGGGGAGACAATCCTGATCACTTAACCGGCCCGGAAAAGGCCAAGCCCAATCCTGTCATTTCGGATAGTAAGGCGGATCCCTATCTTGATAAGGAAAGCCCCAGAAGTACGAACAGACCCGCGGCAAAGATTCATAGGCTTACGCCCGGATACGGTGCCATAGAGTTGACAAAGAAGGCGGAACCGGTACCTGGAAAACTGAATACTTTCAAGGTGACGCTTCGCATGGAGGCGACAGATAAAGAGCAGAAGAACGATATCGTCATGGTTATCGACACGTCCGGGAGTATGCTTGACAACGGACGAATGAGCGAGGCCAAAAAAGCGGCGAAGCAGTTCGTTAATAAGCTTCTCGATGAAAACCATCCGAATACGAGAATTGCCCTGGTAACATTTCAGACGAATGTGAATGTAAGGAAGAATTTTACAAATTACGCCAATAAGCAGGAGCTCCTGAACGCAATCGACAGTCTTTATGCGAATGGCGGTACATTCACACAAGCCGGAATCAAGACTGCTTCCGACCTGCTGAATAGTTCTCATGCAGATTTTAAGAATATCGTCTTACTGTCGGATGGCGTTCCCACCTTTAATTACTCCCTGCACAATCCGGATAACTATCTGGAGGATGGTGGCCCCGGGAGTCATCAGCGTGAGAAACAGACGAGCACGGCTATGCCCAAGACGGCATTTGACTACTCTCAAACCACAGGTTCAGGAAACAGCATGTGGTCTTATTATAAAACAGCGATCGTCGATAACCATTATGTGTACTACCACTATAACAGCGGAAATTGCGCCATCGCCGAAGCGGGCTATGCAAAACTGAACGCAAAAGTATACACGGTTGCGGTAAATGCCGGAAACACAGGAAATACCGTGCTTGAGAAGATGGCAAATTCGGGATGCTCATACAGCACAGAGAATCCGACGGCCCTGAGCGGCATTTTCGACAGTATTGCAGCCAGCATCGGATCGGCAATGAAAGATGCCAATGTCTCCGATCCCATGGGCACAGGCTTTGAAGTGAAGGGCGGAACGGCATCAAACATTCAGGTTACACAGGGGACCGTGACGCTGAACAACAATACGATTAACTGGGATGTGGGAACGCTTAACACTTCCGTCACACCCGGTTCGATGACGCGTTACGCGGAGATGACATATGAGGTTGTCATCAATGACAGTATCCTGGATCTTGTATCGCCGGCAGACGGAAACTACAACACGAATGCGGGCGCGATGGTTCATTATACAGATATAGACGGGAACCGGCAGACGAAAGCTTTCCCTGAACCGAAGGCAAAACCGCTGATTATTGAGATGCATAAGGAACTGCTCGACTTCAAGGGCAGAGAGATTCCTGCCGCTTATGCAAACGGACGCGAATACAACTTTAACGTAAAACTTAAGGAAGATGCCGGATTCAACCAGGATTATCTTGTCCCGGGAAATAAAAGCAAGGTTATGGTTGACCTTCATATCGACAAAGCATATGAGATAAAAGAGAATTCGATTTCCGGCAATCCGGCAAGCGATCTCTCTGACTATGACTCTTCCATCCAATGGGAGACATGGGATGGGACCCAGGGCATAGAGTCGATCGACGGAACGCATTTGGATCAATTTGTTGTTCCCAGGGGAGGCAGTGAAAATGATCCTCTGAACACAAAAATAACCGTCACCAATCAAGAAAAAGCGCTTGGTAAGCTGGTGATTAAAAAAACCTTCAACCCCTCCGATCTTAGAGGAAGTGTGGCAAATGATGTAAGGAGTGGGCTATATGGCTCGACTCCGAAGTATAAGATCACCGTTGTCGGCACCAATCCGTATGGCGGAGATGATGAGGTCTACAGAGAGGTTCATGAGCTATCTGCAGGACAGGAAAAGACCATAGAGAACCTCCCCTATGGACACTATACCGTCTCCGAACCGGGGCAGGATCCCGCACCGAACTTTGTTGACAGCGACGGGGCAAATGATGACGGTAAGGTTGATTTGCTGATCGATAAAAAGGAAGCTACCGTAGAGATCATAAACCGGCCGAAGGACAATGACTATAAGACGGAGGTGACAGCAAGCAAGCATTGGGTGAACGGGCCCGAAGCGGATCACACAGCTCCGGACCTCGAGTTATATGCGGATGGCGTCCTAAATACGGATGCCGAGCCCACGGTAACGCCGGGTGACGGAACAGCAAATGAATTCACATATGTGTGGATGGATCTCCAGAAATATAATCAATCTGGAAATGAGATCGTATACACCGTAAAGGAGAGGGGTGTAACAGCGGATCATAACGTCGTCGTTCATGGACATACCTATGCGGTGACACAAGAGGGAAATAAGATAACCAATACATACACCCAGCCGCAAACGGATGAAGATGTGAAGGCGTATAAGACCTGGGCTGATGCAGACGGTTTCAACCCCAAGCCTGAAATTAAGTTTGAGCTTTGGAGAAGGAACGGAACCGCGGGAGACGGTGAAGCGGTAGCCGGAACCCAGGAGTATCCCAATCCGCAAGTTGTACCAGAAAGCGGAGAAGTAAACTTCGGAAAGCAGCTGAAGACAGATGTGAACGGAGTGGAATACGAGTACTACGTAAGGGAAACCTTCACAAATGAGTACGAAAGGAATAATTGGATCGTTACGGGGGAAGGAACTCTCGAGGTTACGAATACCCTGTTGGGAGAAGCTGACAGAGGCGGTAAGCTCACCATAAGAAAGGTTCTGAAGAACGAAGCCACGGATGAACCTGGGCTGAGGGACGCTTCCGTAAGACCCGGCGGAGACAATGCGCTTAAGTTCAAGTTTGTGGTCAAAGGCCCCAACGGATACAGCAAAGAGGTAGAGCTGAAGGCAGGAGAAGAGATTACTCTTGATAAGCTTCTCTATGGCATGTACAAAGTCGAAGAGATTGAAAATCACGGCTTTGCAACAAGCTATGATCCGGAAAACGGAGAAAGATTGGTTGAGGCCAATCCGGTCACCGTGACCGTAACAAATACAAATGACGGCAGGGATGAACTAAATGTCAAGACGACCATAAAGAAGGTCTGGGTAAACGGCGACAAACCTGCCATAAAGATTCAGCTCTGGAGGAAGGGCACAGCAGCAGACGGAACAGCAATCGATGAAATGGTGAACGAGTTTACCACAACAGCGGGAAAAGATTCGGAAAAGGAATTCACAAAGACGAGTCAAGGGGTCCTTCTTGCAAAATACGATCCGCAAGGGAATGCGTATGAGTATTATGCGAAAGAGGAAAATGTGCCTGAGAATTATAAGGCAACCTACAGCGATGACAAGCTGACAGTGACAAATACCTATGTGAAATCCGAGAATCAGAAACCGGATGTCAAACCGAACCCGAGCTCTGTCAAGGTCCATAAGGTTAAAACAGACGACAGCTCAGCGCTGAATCTGTACGGCGGAACCGGTGCAGCTGCAATCCTCCTCATTGCACTGATGCTCGCATTCAGAAGAAGAGCCGGAAGAAAAGAACAGAAGTAGAGAACAGAAGTAAAGGGTAAACTTCCAAGGCTCCGGGTCAAGTGAAGGGGCGCATTCCTTCGGAAATGCGCCCCTTCAGACTGTAGACAAAGTGACTTTGAGAACACCGATCTCAAAGTCACTTTTCTTTTTTATTCATCCCTGTCCGTAATACTTGCCCAGGAATTCCCTGGTTCTCTCATTGGTCGAGGAGAATACGGCCTCTGCCGTCCCATCCTCTACAATCAGGCCTCTTTCCATGAAGATAATCCGGTTCGACACATCCCTGGCGAAGGCCATCTCATGCGTGACAATCACCATGGTCATCTTCTCCGCCGCCAGGTCGCGAATGACCTTTAAGATCTCCAGGGTCAGCTCCGGATCAAGAGCGGAAGTCGGCTCGTCGAAAAAGAGGATCTGTGGCTTCATCGCCAGCGCTCTTGCGATCGAGACCCGCTGCTGCTGCCCCCCGGAGAGCTGACAGGGATAGGCATCTCCCCTGTCGGACAAGCCCATCTTGCCAAGGAGCTCCCTCGCCTCAGCGTAGACCTCCTCTTTGTCTCTTCCATGGACATGAATCGGAGCATCCGTAATATTCTTAAAAACCGAATAGTGGGGAAAGAGGTTGAAATTCTGAAAGACCAGACCGAAGGTCTGCATGGCCTCTCTTCGGGCCTTCTTGTTCCCGTAAACCGCTTTTCCGTCCCGGCTTGTCACAAGAGGCCTGCCCAGATAGGACAGGCAGCCGTCATCCATGGTCTCAAGCAGGGTCGCGCAGCGTAGCAGGGTGGACTTTCCGCTCCCCGAGGGTCCGATGATGGATACAACCTCGCCCGGGGCGACGGAAAAACTGATATCTCTTAACACCGGATTGTCACCGAAGCTTTTTCTGACGTGGCTCATTTCAAGGATATTCATTCTCATCTCCTAGTCATAGTAGCGCATGCTCTTCTCAAAGAAGCTCATGATCTCCGCAACAATGAAGTTGAACACATAGTAGAAAATACCAGCGGCGATCAGGGGCACCACATTGTGGGCGGAGGCGGCGAGAGCCTTGGCCTGGGTGAACATCTCCGCATAGGCAATGGAGAAGGCCAGGGAGGTATCCTTGACCAGGGTGATCACCTCATTGGTGATTGCGGGCAGGATCCGCTTGATCACCTGGGGCAGGATGATTTTGAAGAAGGTCTGGTTCCCGGAATATCCCAGGACCCGGGCCGCCTCATACTGACCGGCGGGCATGGACTCGATCCCGCTCCGATAGATCTCCGCGAAATAGGCGGCGTAATTGAGGGCGAAGGCGATAATGACCGCCGTTCCCCGGTAGCCGGAGGAGATCTGTATCCCCAAGATATAGTAGGGACCGAAATACACGACCAGAAGCTGCAACATGAGGGGGGTCCCTCTCATGATGGAGATATAGATCTTCACAATCCAGTGCAGGACGGGGTTCTTAGACATATAGCCGAAGGCGACCACCATGCCCAGGGGCAGAGAGAAGACCAGGGTCAGAAGAAAGATCTCTATGGTCGTCAGCATGCCGCCGGCTAGTTGTCCGATCAGTGTGAAAATATCCATATTTACTCCTTGCGTTCCCGTCTTCAATCCTGTCCGGCGTTCAATTTCTTGGACAGGATGCTGACATTCTCCCCGAAATACTTCTCGGAAATCCTGGCAAATGTCCCGTCTGCGTCCATAGCAGAGAGGGCCTGATTGACCTTGTCCCTGAGCTCTTTGTTTCCCTTCAGGAAACCGACCGCGTACTGCTCTGAGGAAATCTCTCCGTCCAGAATCAGGAATTTGTCCGGCTTATTCTTGATCTGATCCAGGGCGACGAACTTGTCCATGGCGACGGCGTCAACGGCACCGGACTCCAGATCCATCATAGCGGTATTGTAGTCTCCAATGGAATTCAGGCTCGCAAAGCTGCTCTTCAAGTTCTTCTGCTCGTCGGAATTGAGAGCACTCTCCGCGGAGGACTCCTTCTGGACATCGACTACCTTGCCGGTCAGCCCCTTCTGGTCCTTGATTCCGGAGTCCTTGCGCACAACGAATACCTGGGCGTTGTACATATAGGAATCGGAGAAGGTGTATTTTCCCTCGCGGCCATTGGTCGAGAAGCCGTTCCAGATACAGTCAATGGTCCCTGAGGACAGCTCCATGTCCTTGGCGTCCCAGTCGATGGGCTGCAGCTCCAGGTCCAGATTCATCCGCTTGGCCGCCTCCTTCGCCAGTTCAATGTCAAATCCGGTGTAATTGCCCTTGCTGTCCAGATAGCCGAAGGGGGGGAAGTTCTGATCAAAGCCAACGATCAGGTTCCGGTCCGTGTTTTTGACGCTTCCCTTCTTGCCTGTCTTCGCCTGGTCTTCCTTCTTCGTATCCTCGCTCTTCTGCTGTCCTGGCCGGTCTCCGCAGGCTGCCAGTCCGATCGCCATCACCGCTACAAGGCCCAGGGCCAGAATCTTTCTCATCTTTCTCATTTCTCTCATCTTCTCACTCTCCTCAGCATGAATCTCTTTCCCTTGCAAGCCCGAACAAGGTCCGGCTATCTTGTCCCGGATACTTTAGCTTGCTAGCACGATAAAGAGAATAGCACGACCCAGCCCTGCTTGTAAAGGCCTTTTCACTTCGATTGTCCTGACCGATCTTTGTACCGGGCCGAAATCTTCTCCAGATAGGCTGTGTATTCCTCCCGGACCTCCGCCGGACCCATGAGGATGATTCCCGGTCCCAAGCCGGTCAGCCAGCCGAAGAACTGGGGGCTGACCTCTACGACAGGTCTGGCCTGGACCCGACCGTCCGCCAGACAGCGCATGGAAAGGTCTGTGCCGAACCGGTCGATCAAGACTCCGGTCAGGCGGGCGTCGGCCTGCAGGGTCACGGTCTCCCTGTGCCCTGCGAACATAGAGAAGGTCCGCTTGGTGTAGGTCGAGGGATCCATCCGGTCCCAGGCGGCCATGCCCCGGCGGTTGCGGGGCAGATCCATCTCTCTTGCATCCAGGATCTTATCCACCCGGTAGAAGCGGATGGCAGCCTCCGCCTCGGCATAGGCGATCAGATAGTAGCGCTCGCTGTCCCAGAGCAGCTCACAGGGACTGACCTGATAGAGGGCGCCTCCATGCCTGGCCACCAATTCCTTGCGGCCGTTCCTGAGCTCCCAGTCGCTGTAATGGAAGCTCATCTGACGATTGTGATCAATGCAGGAGAAGATGGTGTCGATCCCATAGTAGCCTGCCTCTCGCTCCGCCTTGATGCGGTCAGAGACGGTCACCTGCCGGTGCAGCTGACCGGCATCATACCGGTTGGTCAGAGATCCGATCTTGGAGAGGAGGAGCCTGGACTTCTTCTCTGTAATAAAGCGGGAGGCAGCCACGGCATCCGCCAGCATTTTCAGCTCCGGGAGCTCAAAGACCCGGTCCGCCAGATAGTAGCCGGGCGCCCGGTCCCGGGTCTTCTCGATTGCCATGCCGGCATCCTCCAGCTCATGCAGGTCCCTGGTCACCGACTTCTTCTCCGCCGGAAATCCGGCCGCGTCCAGCTTCTCCACGAGGTCTGCAATGGTCAGGCTGTGGGTCTCATTCGTCTCCTGCTCCAAGATCTCCTTGAGCGCAAGGATCTTTCGCTTGTTATTCTTCGTATTGGCCATGCTCCCTCCCTCACTTTCCCCCTATTGTAGTGTTCCCCCTTTGATTCATAAAGGAAAATCTGCGCCTACCCAGAAATCGACTCTCATTTACATCATCTTACGTCTTGCGCTTCCGGCCCGGCCGGACTACAATAGAGACAATTCAATCAGGTCGTACCGGGAGATCATGAGCAGGGTATGAATAAGACGGGCCCATCCGTCTTGTTCTCCCTGCTCTTTTTGCGCCTTTCCGGGATTCGATGACGGATCCCCTCTCCCGGCCACATCCAAGGAGGTTTTCAAATGTATGATGTAGCGATCATCGGTGCGGGAGTCATCGGTTGTGCCATCGCAAGAGAATTGTCCAGATACAGGCTCTCAATCTGCGTGATTGAGCGGGAGGAGGATGTCTGCTGCGGCACGTCCAAGGCCAACTCCGCCATTATCCACGCCGGCTATGACGCCAAGCCTGGCAGTCTCAAGGCCAGACTCAATGTCGAGGGCAACCGCCTCATGGATCAGCTGGCAGAAGACCTCGACATCCCCTTCCGCCGCAACGGGTCTCTGGTCGTTCTGACCGAGGACAATGATCCCCATGTCCTGGACAAGCTCTACGAGCAGGGACTTGCCAATGGGGTCCCGGACCTTCGTCTCCTGGACCGGGAAGAAGCGCACCGGATGGAGCCCAAGCTGGCAGAGGAGGTCACAGATGCCCTCTATGCCCCGACCGGCGGCATTGTCTGCCCCTTCGAGCTGACCATGGGCCTGGCAGAGAATGCCTCTGCCAACGGGGTGGATTTCTTCTTCAATGCTCCGGTCAGCTCCCTGGAACAGGCTCCCGCCGATGACGCCGTAGCCCCCCGCTTCCGCATCCGGGGTAAGAATTCCAATCTTCGCTTTGAACCCCAGGGCAGTGAAAACTCCCCCCTCCCCCGGACCCCGGAGGATCCCGACTTCCACGCGGATGCCGATGGAAACTTCCTCATTCAGGCCAAGGTCTTAGTCAATGCCGCCGGCCTCTATGCCGATGTCATCAATAATCAGCTCTCCTCGACCGGACTGCACATCACACCCCGCCGGGGCCAGTACCAGCTCCTGGATAAGAGTGTGGGAGGGCATGTAGATAAGACGATCTTCCAGGCTCCCTCCAAGATGGGCAAGGGCGTCCTGGTCGCCCCCACCGTCCACGGCAATCTCCTGGTCGGTCCTACGGCGGAGGACATCGATGATAAGGAGGGCGTCAACACCACAGCCGAGGGTCTGGCGCTTCTGGCCGCAACAGCCGCCCGATCCGTAGCAGACCTTCCCCTCCGAGAGGTCATCACCTCCTTCGCCGGCCTCCGCGCCCACGAGGACGGAGGCGACTTCGTCCTGGGTCGCTGCCCGGATGTCCCCGGACTCTACAATGCCGCCGGCATTGAGTCCCCGGGGCTCTCCTCCGCTCCTGCCATTGGCTGCATGATCGCCGCCCAGGTCGCGGAAGATCTGGGGGGACTGAAGAAGACCGACTTTAACCCCATCCGTCACAGGGTCACCGACCCGGGGCAGGCTGACCCGGCCCTTCGCAATGCCAGAATCCGGGAGAATCCGGCCTACGGCAGGATCGTCTGCCGCTGCGAATCCGTCAGCGAGGGCGAGATCCTGGAGGCCATCCACCGACCCCTGGGCGCCAGGTCTCTGGACGCTGTCAAGCGGCGGACCAGAGCCGGTATGGGCCGTTGCCAGTCCGGCTTCTGCTCTCCCAAGGTCATGGAGATCCTGGAGCAGGAGCTGGCTCTGGCACCGACGCAGGTGAGCAAGCACGGGCCCGGTTCTGAAATTGTCTGCGGCCGGAACAAGAAGATCTGAGGGGGTATTCCAATGTTATCTTACGATTTAGTTATCATCGGCGCCGGCCCGGCCGGCCTGTCCGCCGCAGTCTCCGCCTATGACGCGGGGGTCCGCAGCATCTTGGTCATCGAGCGCGACGACCGCCTGGGCGGCATCTTAAATCAGTGCATCCACAACGGCTTCGGCCTCCACATGTTCAAGGAGGAGCTGACCGGGCCCGAGTACGCCCAGCGCTTCATCGACCAGGTCGCCGACCGGGGCATCGAGTGCAAGCAGGGGACTATGGTCATGGACATCTCCCCGGACAAGCTTGTCACAGCCATGAATCCCACAGACGGCATGTTCCGGATCCAAGCCAAGGCAGTCATCCTGGCCATGGGCTGCCGTGAGCGAAGCCGAGGAGCCCTCAATATTCCAGGCTACCGGCCCGCCGGCATCTTCTCTGCGGGAACCGCCCAGCGCCTGGTCAACATGGAGGGCCAGATGCCCGGCCATAAGGTCGTGATCTTAGGGTCCGGAGACATCGGCCTGATCATGGCCCGCCGGATGACCTTAGAGGGAGCCAAGGTGCAGGTTGTCGCCGAGCTCATGCCCTATTCCGGCGGTCTCAAGCGCAATATCGTCCAGTGTCTCAATGATTTCGACATCCCCCTCAAGCTCAGCCACACGGTCGTTGACATCGAGGGAAAAGACCGGGTCCGGGCGGTCACCATCGCCCGGGTCGACGCGAAGGCCCGTCCCATCCCGGGAACCGAGGAGCGCTATGAGTGCGATACCCTCCTCCTCTCCTGCGGGCTGATTCCGGAAAATGAGCTCTCCAAGTCCTCCGGCGTCGACCTCTCTTCGGTCACTAAGGGTCCTATCGTCAATGACGCCTTAGAGACCAATGTCCCCGGGATTTTTGCCGCCGGCAACGTCCTCCATGTCCATGACCTGGCCGACTACGCCTCCCAGGAGGCGGCGGATGCGGGACGGCATGCCGCCGAGTACATCCGTAGAATGGATGCGGCCGGCCCGGAAGACCGGGACTCTTCCTCCGCCCCCATCCCCGTTCTTGCCACGGACGGCGTCCGCTATACGGTTCCCCAGTATATCCGTCCCGATTCCATGGAAGACCTCCTAACCCTCCGCTTCCGCGTGGGTGCCGAGTTCAGGGACAAGTCCCTGGCCCTCTACTTCAACGATCAGAAGATTTCCTCCCGCAGGAAACGGGTCATGGCTCCCGGCGAAATGGAAGAAATCAAGATCAAGAAGAGCCAACTGACCGAATATGCCGGCCTGAAATCCATCCGTCTGGCAATTGAATAGGCTGAATCGCATTCACCGACCGATGCCTTCCGCAGCGGATCCGAGGGTCCCTGCAAGCAGAACAACAAGAAAGATTCCGGGAGAGATTCATTATGGAAGAAAGATATTTAACCTGTATCAACTGCCCTCTGGGCTGTCAGCTGACCGTTAGTCTTGAGGACGGACGGGTAACCTCCGTATCCGGCAACACCTGCCCCCGCGGCGACGATTACGGCCGAAAGGAAGTGACCCATCCCACCCGCGTCGTCTGCTCCTCCGTCAGTGTCTCCGGTGGGGACATGCGCATGGTCTCCGTCAAGACCGCACAGGACATCCCCAAGGAGAAGATCTCTGAGATCTGCCTGGCCATGCGAGACGTCTGTGTGCCCGCTCCCGTTCACATCGGAGATGTCATCATTCCGGATGTCTGCGGGACCGGTGTAGACCTGATCGCGACCAGGGAAGTGGCCTGCGCGTAGGCAGGGCCTGTCTGGCCTGCCTGCCCCGCGCACCGATCTGTCGCACAGAGTCCTCTGTCTCATGAGAAGGGACCGCCCCATCCTGTGGGGCGGTCCCTTTCTGTTCTAATGTTTATTTCTAATGCTTATTTCCAAGCTTTCTTAAGCTTTTTCCTTCCGAATCCGGATCAATAGGTCTTGACCTTCTCCTCTCCCCGCATGACACGCAGAGCCCCCTGGGCCAGAGCCAGCATCTCCTCCTCTCCGGGGTAGGCGGTGACCGGAGCGATCCAGTCAACGCGGTCGCGGATCGCCTCGATTACCTTGGGCTGGTAAGCGATACCACCCGTCACCAGGATCTGGTCCACACGGCCCTTGACGACAGAGGCATTGGCGGCGATGTTCTTGCAGAGCTGATAGATGAAGGCATCCATGACCAGCTTGGCATAGGCATCACCCCGGTCGATCCTCTCAAAGACCTCTCTGGCGTCATTGGTCCCGAGATAAGCGTTGAAGCCGGCGCCTCCGATGATCTTCTTGGTCACCTCCTGCTGGTTGTACTTGCCGCAGAAGCAGAGCTTGACCAGGGAGAGGGGTGGCAGGCCGTTGGCCCGCTCCGGGGAGAATCCCCCGTCTCCGTTGAAGGCCCCGTAGACATCCACAATCCGTCCATGATCGTGAATTCCGCAGGAGACCCCGCCGCCCAGATGGCAGACGATCAGGTTCAGGTCCTCGTACTTCTTTCCCTGCTCCTTGGCATACTTGCGGGCCACCGCCTTCTGGTTGAGGGGGTGGAAGATGGACACTCTGGGGCACTCCGGCACACCGGAGAGCCTGGCCACATCCGTCAGCTCATCGACGACCACCGGATCGACAATATAGGACGGAACGCCGATCTCGTCACCGATCTCCCTGGCCAGGACGCCGCCCAGATTGGAGGCGTGCTCCCCCTGCACCCCGACCTTGAGGTCAGCCAGAAGGGCGTCTGTCACAGCATAGGTGCCGCCGGGGATGGGCTTTAAGAGCCCGCCGCGGCCGACAATCACGTCGAAGGAATGGATGTCCACCTTCTTGTCTGCCAGGAAATCCAGGATCATCCGCTTGCGGAAGTCCTTCTGATCAATGATATGCTCAAAACCGGCAAGCTCCTCCGTCGAGTGGCGGAGGGTCTCATCGAAGACCAGGTTCTCGTCCTCGAAGACGGCCAGCTTGGTTGAGGTAGAACCCGGGTTGATAATGAAACTCTTGATAGCCATAGATGATTTACCCCCTCTTGCGTGAAATAAGCTCTCTGTTTGCAGTAGTCCTCCGTAAGCTTCTCCTACAGAGCCCCCTCCTTCTTCATCTGCTCTGCGACAACGGCCGCAAGGGCGATGGAATTAACCTTGGTCTCGAAGGTATCGGACCGGCTGGTCAGGATCACGGGCACCTTGGTCCCTGTCAGAATGCAGCCGTTCTTCATGCCGTCAATGCGGACAATGGCCTTGTAGCAGAGATTTCCGGCGTGAATATCCGGGAAGAGCAGGATATCCGCATCTCCCTGGATCTTGCGGTCCGTAGCGCCCTTGTGTCTGGCCGCCTCGGGATCGATCGCCAGATCGAGTGACAGAGGACCGTCCACGATGCAGCCGGTGATCTCACCCTCATCGTTCATCCGGGTCAGCTCGGCAGACTCCACCGTGACGGGCATCTTGGGATTGACCACCTCAACCGCTGCCAGACAGGCCACCTTGGGGACCTCAATCCCGCAGGCCCGGCAGACCGGCACCGTGTTGTTGATGATATGAACCTTGTCCTCCAGGGTCGGATAGGTCATGAAGGCCACATCTGTCAGGAAGAGGAGCTGGTCTACGAAGGGGAGGTCGAAGAGGCAGACATGCGAGAGTGGCTTTCCTGTCCGAAGTCCCACTTCCTTGTCCAGCACGGACCGAAGGAAGTCCTTGGAGTCGATCAGGCCCTTCATATACATGTCGACCTTGCCGTCGTGCGCCAGCTTGACCGCTCTCCTGCAGGCCTGGATGGGGTCCTTCTCGTCAATGATCTCACACTCGGCGGGATCCATAGCAAGCTTAGCCGCGATGGCGCGGATCTTCTCCTCATCCCCGACCAGGACTGCATTGGCGATCCCCCGCTTCTTGGCCTCATGGACCGCCTCCAGCACCGCATCGTCCTGAGCATTGGCCACAGCGACGGTCTTGGTCTCAAATTCCCTGACCTTCGAGACGATATCCTCAAAATGCTTCTTCACTTTACCACCCTTCTTTCCATCGAAACCCACGGGTTCGGGATCCTTTGCCGATCCCTCTCACATGTCAAAACTTTAACTCTCATAGGCGAAAAAAACAAGTTCCCATCTCCCCTGTCCCCTGTCTCTCTTCCCTGTTTCAGCGCTTTGGGTATTCTCTTTCAACAAATGCTCGCAGGACCGGAAGAGACCGCCGGACCTTATCCGTGTCCATGCAATAAGCCATGCGAAAATATCCCGGCAGACCAAAGTTATCCGAGGGGACCAGGATCAGGTCATATTTCACGGCCTTCCTGCAGAAGGCCCCGGCATCCTCCTCCAGGCACTTGGGAAAGATGTAGAAGGTCCCGCCGGGCCGGGTCACGGAAAAGCCCAGATCCACAAGTGTCTCATAGAGCAGGTTCCGATTGACCTCATAGACAGACAGGTCACTGGTCTGATCAATGCAGTCGCAGATCCCGTACTGGGCTGTACTGGCCGGGCAGTTGTGGCCGATCTCCCGGCTGATCTGTCCGAACATGGCCGCAAGGAGCTTAGCATCTGTCGCCCTTGGATTGACCGCCACATAGCCGATCCGCTCACCGGGCACCGACAGGGACTTGGAGAAGGAATAGCAGGTCAGGCTGTTGTCATAGTAAGCCGCCGGATAAGGGGCCTTCTTCCCGTCGAAGACGATCTCCCGATAGGGCTCGTCAGAGATCAGGAAGATGTCATGCCCGTATTCCTCCTGCTTGCGCCGCAGGATCTTTGCCAGCTTCTCGACCGTCTCCTCGGTCCACAGGGCTCCGGACGGGTTGTTGGGCGTGTTGATCAGGACCGCCTGCACCCGGGGCGTGAGCATCCGGTCCAGGCCTTCCAGATTGGCCTGGAAATCCTCCGTATCGGCCGGGACGACCTCAAGCCTCGCCCCGGTCCCTTCCACATAGGGTATGTACTCCGGGAAGAAGGGGGCAAAGGTTAGCACGACATCACCGGGTCTGCTTGTAGCCCGGACCGCATGGGCAATGGCGCCCGCCGCCCCGGAAGTCATGAAGATGTGACCGGCCTCATAAGGAAGGCCGAACCGTCTCCGCAGGCTTGCCGCCACGGCCTCCCGCACCTCGGGGATCCCCAGAGACGGAGAATAGCCGTGCAGGTCCGTAGAAGCCATGGTCCGGTAGCGGTTAATCACCGACGCTGTGTAAGACTCGGGGACCGGGACGCTTGGGTTCCCCAGGGAGAAATCGAAGACATTCTCTCGCCCAATCTTGCGGCCTCTTGCCGCAGCGTATTCGGACAGTTCCCGGATGACAGACTTGGCATTCAGCATGGACTTGTAGTGCTGATTGATCATAGAGACCTCCTTGGCGACAGATCCTCTTGTCCATCTTACACCCGAAGCCCGGGCGAAGAAATGCTATAATCCCTGTAATGTGTGATTCATTTCGCGAGGTATATTATGTCCGCATCCGCTAAGAACCATCTTCTCCCGCGCGAGCCGGGTGCCCCCTCCCTCCCATCCGCCTTCATCGACCGGGTGCAGGAGCAGCTGGGACCGGAATTCGACGACTTCATGGAGACCTATCAGAAGGAGGACCATCTGCACGGGCTTCGCTTGAACCCGCAGGCCCTTCCCGCCGGTCCCGCTCAGGACCTCCTCTCCCGGGTCATCGGCGACCTGTCGGATCCCATCCCCTGGGCCGGGGATGCCTACTACTACAGCGGGGACCGGCGGCCCGGCAAGCACCCCTATCATGAGGCGGGCCTCTACTATATTCAGGAGCCCTCCGCCATGGCTCCCGCCACTTACCTGGATGTCCTGCCGGGGGACTATGTCCTGGACCTCTGCGCAGCTCCCGGCGGCAAGAGCGCTCAGATCGCCGCCGCCCTGGAGGGCCGGGGGCTCTTAGTCTCCAATGAGATCGTTCCCAACCGGGCCCTGGTCCTCTCTGAGAATATAGAGCGGCTGGGCCCGGCCAATGTCCTTGTGACCAATGAGGATCCCGACCGCCTTGCCGGCCATTTCCCCCGCTTCTTCGACAAGATCATGGTGGATGCCCCTTGCTCCGGCGAGGGAATGTTCCGAAAGAACCCCATCGCCCGCTCGGAGTGGTCCCCGCAGAACGTACAGGCCTGTGCCGATCGGGACGACCGGATACTAGATGCCGCAGACCGGATGCTGGCGGAGGGAGGCCGTCTGGTCTTCTCCACCTGCACCTTCGCGCCGGCCGAAGACGAGGGCTCAATCCGCCGCTTTCTGTCCCGTCACCCCGGTTACCGGATCGAGCCGGCCGCCCTCTGCTCCGGCATGACCCCCTCCCCCCTGGAGGGGACGATCCGTCTCTGGCCCCACAAGCTGCGGGGCGAGGGCCATTATATTGCGGTTCTGCGCAAGGAGACCGGCGCAGAAGGCCGTCCTTCGCTTTCCGATCGCCCGGAGGAGAAGCTCCTTCGCGCGGGCAGCGGTAACGCCGCTCCGGGGCTTAAGGACCGGGACCTGCCCCTCCTTGCCGATTTCCTCAGGGAGACCGTCACCCCTGAAACGGTCGACCGACTCCTCCACGATGGGATCATCCTCCGCTTCAAGGACGACTACTACCGCATCCCCCGGGGACTCCCCTCGCTCAAGGGGCTTCGCCTCACAAGAGCCGGCCTCCATCTGGGGACCATCCGAAAGAACCGCTTTGAGCCCTCGCACGCACTGGCCCACGCCCTGATACCCCGGCAGCTTCTCCGCACGTTAAGCCTTCCCTCCATGGGCACCGCTTCCGAGCGTTCAGCCTTCACCGCCATGGGCACCGCTTCCGACCACTCGGTCTTCACCGCAGAGCGCTGGATCCGGGGCGAGACCTTTCGCGCGGAGGGAGCCAAGGGCTGGTACCTGGTCACGGTTGACGGCGTCCACTTAGGCTGGGGCAAGCTGGCCGGGGGAAGCATGAAAAACCACTACCCCAAGGGGCTTCGCAGGATCCTCTGACCGGAATCAGAGGATCCAGACGCCGCACTCCTTCATGTAGTCTAAGATGGCATCCGCCACCTGGGCCTTGGTCAGTAGAGGCAGTTCTCTCTGCCCCTTGTGGTCAATCAGGGTCACCACATTGGTATCTGTTCCGAAGCCGGCTCCGGCCGTCCGCAGGCTGTTGGCCACAATCAGGTCGACCTTCTTCCTCTCCAGCTTGTCCCTGGCATTCTCGAGCAGGTTCTGCGTCTCCATGGCGAATCCGCAGAGGAACTGCCCCTCCCTCTTGTGCTCGCCCAGATATCTGAGAATATCCTGGGTCCGCTCCAGGGCAATGGACGTCTCCCCCTCCTGCTTTTTGATCTTCTCTCCCGCCACGGCGGCCGGCCGGTAATCTGCCACCGCTGCCGCCTTGATAATCGCGTCCATCCTGGGGGCCAGGCGAATGACCTCCTCCGCCATCTCCGCTGCGGATGAGACCGAGATTCGCTTGACAAACGGCGGCGGAGCGATCTCCACCGGCCCGGAGACCAGGGTCACCCGGGCCCCGCGCAGCATGGCGGCCCGGGCGATGGCATAGCCCATCTTGCCGGTGGAGTAGTTGGAGATGAAGCGGACCGGATCGATGGCCTCCCGGGTAGGACCGGCCGTCACCAGGATCTTCCTGCCGAGCAGGTCATGGTCGGCCCCGATCTCCCTCTGGATATAGTCAAAGAGGACGGATGCTTCCGGCATCTTCCCGGCTCCGCTGTCCCCGCAGGCCAGATAGCCCTCGGCGGGGCTGATAATGCCGTATCCGTAATCGGCCAGCTTCTTCAGATTGTCCTGGACGATCGGATTCATGAACATACGGGTGTTCATGGCGGGAGCAAGCAGCTTGGGTGCCTCTGTCGCCATGATAGTCGTAGTCAGCATGTCGTCTGCAATGCCTGAGGCAATTTTGCCGATCACATCCGCGGAGGCGGGCGCGACCATAAAGAGGTCTGCCTTCTTGGCCAGGGCCACATGCTCTACATTGAACTGGAAATTGCGGTCGAAGGTATCCACCAGACACTTGTTGGAGGTCAGGGTCTCAAAACTGATCGGATGGATGAAGTTCGTTGCGTTCCTGGTCATAATGACGTGAACATCCGCCTTCTGTTTGACCAGCATGCTGGCAAGACCGGCGATCTTATAGGCGGCAATGGACCCGCTGACCCCCAATAGGATGGTCTTCTTCTCTAACATAGCTCCCTCCTCTATCCCAGGACAAGGTGATCCTCCACCGACTTCTCTCCCGCCAGAAGGGCTTCATAGTCCCTGAGATTCCTCTCCAGGAGGGTCGGTGTGTCCAGCTCATAGGGGCACCGGAAGGAGCAGGCGTTACAGTGGATGCAGGTCTTGACCTTCTCCATCTCCGCCTGCCAGTAGTCCGACAGCCAGTCCTGGGAGGGGGCCCTCCGCACCATCAGTCCGATCCGGGCACACTGGTTGATACGGATCCCCTGCGGGCAGGGCATGCAGTAGCCGCAGCCCCGACAGAAGTCACCGGACAGGTCCGCCCGGTCCTTCTCGATTGCCCGCTTGGCCGCCTCATCCATCTTGGCAGGGGCCTCCATATAGACCAGCCACTCCTCCAGTTCCCGCATCCGCTGTATCCCCCAGATGGGGATGACATGGTCGAAGGCGGGCTGATTCATAAAGGCAAATGCCGCGTGGCTGTCATTGATCAGTCCCCCGGCCAGGCTCTTCATGGCAATCAGCCCCATGCCATGCTCTCGACAGGCTGCGGCCAGGGCCAAATCCCGGTCGGAAGCCAGATAGGAGAAGGGGTATTGAAGGGTCTCATAGAGGTCGGATTCCACCGCCTCCTCCGCCACGCCGATCTTGTGGGCCGTGATCCCGATGTGGCCGATCTTCCCCTCCGACTTCAGCTTCTCCATCTCCTCATACATGCCGGTTCCGTCTCCGGGTCTGTAGCACCGATCCGCCTGGTGAAACTGGAAGATATCCACGTAATCGGTCTTCAGCTTGTCAAGAGAGGTCATGAGATCCTGCCGGAGATCCTGCGCGTTCTTGGCCCGGGACTTGGTCGCGAGGAAGATCCGGTCTCTCACGTCCGACAGGGCAAGACCGATCTTCTCCTCGGAGTCGGAATAGGCCCGGGCCGTATCAAAGAAGGTCATCCCTCCCTCATAGGCCCTGCGGAGAATCTGAACCGCCTCCTCCGGGCGGCTCCTTTGGATGGGCAGGGCGCCGAACCCGTTCTGCGGCGTCTTGATTCCTGTAAGCCCAAGCGTAACTTCCCTGATCTTCATCTTCACTCCTCCCCTCCCGCGACCGGACCGGCCTGTAGCAAAAGCCGGCCTCAGTGCTTCTCCAGGAATATCTTTCTGGTGATGAAGTTATAGACCATGACAATCGCGGTCGCTCCGAGCTTCGCGATGGCATTGGCCCAGTTGATCTTAAGCCAGGAGGACAGCCAGGGCCAGTGATGATAGATTCCGTCGATGCTGATAAAAAGAACCAGCTCATTGACTCCCAGGCCGATGACACTCAGGAGGACAAAGGCCAGAAACTCATGGGTTCTTGAGATGTCCTCCCGCCTCTCAAAGACGAACTTCATTGAGAGCAGATAGTTGACAATCACCGAGATGACAAAGCCCGCAATCCCGGCAATCAGATAGTGGACAGACAGGAGGTTGCAGAGGATATTGTATACCCCGAAGTCCACAAGGAAACTCAGCCCGCCCACAAATCCAAAACGGATGATCTGCTGCAGCAGCTTGTGCTTTCCCCTGGGTGTGTAGACCTTCTTCGTCTCCTCTATCATGCTTCCTCCTCATTCATAACCGAAGAACTCATCCGTCTTCATATTCGTCGGCGCAACGCCCGCCTCTGCCAGACTGGCCTGAAAGGCCTTGTTCATCCCCGGAGAGCCGGCAATCAGGTACTCCGCCTCATTGCCATAGCACACGGCATAATTCCTCGCCTTCTCCGCGAAGACACTGGAATCCGTCAGAAGCTGCAGCTTGACATTGGGCATCCTCTCCTCGATCTGTTTCCAGAAATCCCCGTAGGCAAACTCTCCCCTGCTGTCCGCATAGAGGAGCTCGATCTCGTGCGTCGGTACGTTGTGGTCGCTGTAGTGGCGGAGGAGCGCACGAATCGGTGTCACCCCGATGCCTCCGGCGATCAGAAGGCTCCGCCCGCAGCGCTCCATCGCAAGATCCATCTGTCCCATGGGCGAAGACACAAGCATGTCGTCTCCCGCCTCCAGCTGCCTGAGCAGGATGTCCTTAAACCAGCTGTGCCGATCCCCGATGCGGGTAGAGAACATAAGATACCGGTCCTCCATGGCAGAGGCAATGGTGAAGACCCGGTCCTCCTTCTCCTTCTCCGGGGCCACGTAGTTGTCGAACTTCCAGATCGCAAACTGGCCTGCCTTCCACTCGTAGCCCTCGGGAATCTCCATCTGAACACTATAGATATCACTCGTCTCCCGGACAATTTTTGTCACCCTCGCTTGCTTGAAATCCATATGATAACCGCCTCCTTCCCACGCAGTCTATCAGAGTAACAAGCATCTTTTTCATCCTTAAGATTAACACAGAAGGGAGAAAATGCCCAGTTGTCAGACATTTTCTCCCTTGCAGATCAGCCTTATGAATACCTTGCTTATAAACACACTTGTTTCGAGGGACCGGTCGATACGAAGAGGTCTCCCTCCAGGGTCAGCTCGACCGTATCCAGGGCATCTACCGTTCCCGCCGGATAATCCCCTATGTCCACGATGCACTTGCCATTGTGAATCACTCTCAGCCTGGGGTAGTCCGGGTTAAAGTACTTATAGATTTTGATCCTGCTTCCGATCGGAAGTCTGGTCCCGGACGAGATGAGATTCATATTCTCGGGATTCCGTTCACTTGAATCCTGGTCACTGCCTGTCAGAAGGGCGACGAAGAGTCTTCCGCTCCGGTCTTGGATGGTCACCGTCGCATCAGATTCGCTGTCATCCTCATCATCCGGGCTCACCTGGCCCCCATCGTCCGGCTTGCTGTGGCCTCCGTCTCCCGGGCTTACCTGGCCCCCATCGTCCGGCTTACTGTGGCCGCTGTCATCCGGCTTCACCTGGCCCCCATCGTCCGGCTTGCTGTGACCGTCGTCATCCGGCTTTACCTGGCCCCCATCGTCCGGCTTGCTCTGGCCTCCGTCTCCCGGGCTCACCTGGCCCCCATCGTCCGGCTTACTCTGGCCGCTGTCATCCGGCTTTACCTGGCCACCCTCTGTGGGCTTGGTCTGATTGGTCTGATTGGTCTTTCGCTTTTCGGCCGCCCGCCGGTCTCTTTCCGCTTTCTCCCGGATGGCGCGCTCCCGGGCCGCTTTCTCCTCTGCCTCCCGGGCCGCTTTCTCCTCTGCCTCCCGGACCTCTGTCACTTCTTCGTCGCTGGCTGGACGTAGGTCGAAGAAGAGGTCTCCGTCCACCGACAGGTCATCGATGGAAGCGGACTGTCCCTTCAGAATCACCTGATCGGTGACAAGCCGATCTCCGATTCGAATCTGCGCCTTCAGGTCCTTGTCTGTCGGCCGAATCTGAATGCTTCTCCGGCCGAAAGCGAGATCCTCGCCATCCTTTATGGCCCTGCCATCACTTGTCAGTTCTGCCAGACTTCCGTCATTGACATGTACCGTCGCGATCTTCTGCAGGTTCTTGAGGTTGATCTCCTTGGTCTCAATCGCAAGGTTCCCCTTCAAGATCACGTCGTAGATCTTCACTTTTCGATCCGACTCCAGGCGGGGGATGTCATCATCGGCAACGGTCTGCCCGTCATGCCTGATCGACAGGTGTACATCACTGGCCAGGTTGTAAGTATAGACGGCGACATGGCTGCCAATCGGTGCCTTGCTTCCGTCCGTATATTCGGCCAGATCATCTGAGTCCGGATCATAGACGCGCAGGCTGTTGACCTGCCCCTCCTTATTGGCGCTCTGAGCCCCGTTTTGGATGCTCACGCTGACCATCTGTGTCTTGTCCGGCTCCGGCGATCTCATCGGCAGGGGCAGGGCATGTTTGCTTATCCCCCATCCGATCATAACTGCCAGAACACTAATCACTAACACGGCAATCAGGTCGAAAGAGAGATTCTGAAACATCTTCTTCATCTTCTTTCTCCCTATGTCAGCGCCCTCCCGGAACCGATGTTTCGGCAGGGCGCCTCTTATCTCTCAATTCTTGCGAGAACCTCCTCCATGGAGCAGGCCTCTTCCCTGGCGATTTTGGCCAGGTCATCATACTCATATTTGGCCCGACGGACCCCATATCCGGAGGCCTTCTTCCTCCGAACCGGTCCCAGGTCCGTTTGGACCGTCTCAATCTCCCGGTCCAGGATATAGCGCCGCTTGACGCTCTCGCGGACGCCCAGGGTCGTCGTGTGCCTGAAGATCGCCTCGATCACGGCCTGCTTTCGATCCTCCTGGCAGAGGGCGACAAGCAGAACTCCGGGCCGGGACTTCTTCATGAAGGCAGGGCTGGTATAGACCTCAACCGCCCCCGCCTCATAGAGACGATCCATGGCAAAGCCAATCCGCTCCGGCGTCATATCGTCCAGATTGCAGTCCAGCTCACAGATACCGGCCGACCGCTCATCGGTCTCTCCCAAGAAAGCGCGGACCGCATTCAGGCTGGTGAACTGCTTCCCGCCCATCCCGTAACCGGTCCCGGACAGACGCATCGGAGGCATGGCGCCGAAGTCCCGGACAAAGTGCCGCACCAGAGCGGCCCCCGTCGGCGTGCAGAGTTCCCCCTCCACCCGGCCCGCATAGATCGGAATCCCCTCCAGCAGGCGAGCCGTAGCCGGAGCAGGCACCGGGAGCAGGCCGTGGGCCGTTCGCACGGACCCGTAGCCCACCCGGACCGGAGATGCAATGATCCGGTCAACGGAAAGCATCTCAACCAGAAGACAAGCGGAGGTCACATTGATGATGGCTTCCATCGATCCCAGCTCGTGGAAATGGATCTCCTCCACGGACTCACCGTGAACGCTTGCCTCCGCTGCGGCGATCCGGTCATACACAGCCAGAATATTCTGCTTCAGGCCTTCGGAGAGGGCAAATCCCGCCACCATTCGGCGGATCTCCTTCATCCCCCGGTGCGGATGCGCAGCCTCCGCATCATGTCCATGCTCCCGATCGGCCGAACGATGGCCCCGATCCTGCCGGCGGACATATATGTGCGTGCCCTTTACACCCGCATTTCTGACGCTTTCCGCCTCAACCCCGACTCCATCCGGGCCGAGGCCGTTCATAATCTCCAGGTACTCTTTCTGCCGATGCTCTTCCAGAAGCTCGTAAAGCGCAGCTGAGAACATATCTCCTGCGATTCCCATTCCAAGTTCCAAATAGAGTATCCGCATGTCTTCCACTTTCCCCCTTTATTTATAAGGTTTTTTCACAAATTTTTCAAACATTTTCTCGTGAATCGGGTCAGAAAATGAAAGCCAGGACGAACCATCCGAACCAATTGCCCTTTCCCTCCGGTGTCTCCCCGGCGCTCCTCTTCATGCCAGTTCCAGAATCAGTGCCTGGTAGGGTGCCAGGGTCAGGTTGTTCTCCCCGGGCCGGGCCGGGCTTCCTTCTGTCACCACCGCGTCAGGGTTCACATTCACATCCACATCCACATTTGACAGGACAAGCTTTCTGACCTGTCCCGGGAGTTTGACTCTTCTCTCTTCTGTCGAGAAGTTGCCCAGAATCAGAAGGGTCTTCTCCCCTCTTCGATAGAAGGACATAAGTCTCGGCTCCTCCTGCAGATATGGCTCGAAATCACCGTAGACGACGGTATCCCCATAGACCGGGTCCGACCGTAGGGCGGTCAGCCTCCGGTAGTAATTGAGGACGGAATCCGGGTCCTCCTCCTGGGCTCTTACATTGATCTTTCGATAGTTGGGATTGACGGGAAGCCAGGGCTTACCGGAAGTAAATCCCGCCTCGGGGCCGTCGGTCCACTGGACCGGTGTTCTGGCATTATCCCTGCCCATGCGATTGACCGCGGCCATGGCCTCTTCCCGGCTCAGTCCGGCTTCGATGGCCGCCTGATACTGCCCCTTGGCGGCGATGTCACTGATCTGATCCGGCCGGTCTATATGCGTGTTCTCCATCCCGATCTCCTGGCCCTGGTAGATGAATGGGAGTCCCCGCAGCATCAGCTGCATGGTCCCCAGGAACTTCTTGGCCGTCTCGGAGAGGTCTGCCGCCGGGATATAGTGGCTGACTCCTCTTGGCTCATCGTGATTCTCTATCAGGGTGGAGATGAAGGCCCGGTCTCCGATCAGGTCCTGGGTCTCGAAGCAGGCATCCCGGTACTGGTCCGGCTGAATCGGCTTGTCCGCGTACCAGCCCTTGTCGGACCGGCCCACGCCAGCGGATCGGAAGTCGAACATGGTGGAGAAGTAGCCCCTCTTGGCCCCGATCAGCTCCTCGATCTGGTCGGGCTTCTCGTCGAAGACCTCTGCGACCACGAAGGCGTCGTGGGGGACGAAGCACCGGTCCCGCATCTCCCGGAAGAAATCTCCGATCCCCTTCGCCTCCTGAATCATTTGATGGCAGGAGCTCATCCCGTCGCCCCGGTCTGCCGGATAGTTATGGGCCGCCAGGGGGAAGACCTTCTTGATGTTCATGATGGCGTCTACGCGGAAGCCGGCAATGCCCCGGTCCAGCCACCAGTTAATCATCCGGTAGATCTCCTCCCGAAGGGCAGGATTCTCCCAGTTGAGATCCGGCTGCTTCTTGTGAAAGAGGTGGAGATAGTACTTCTTGGTCCCGGGGATGGGTTCCCAGGCGGGGCCCCCGAAATGGGATCTCCAGTTATTGGGTTCATGCCCGTCCACGCCGTCCTCAATATAGAAGTACTTCCCGTAGGGGCCCTCCGGGTCTGCCAGCGCAGCCTGAAACCAGGCGTGCTCATCGGAGCAGTGGTTGACCACCAGGTCCAGAATCACAGAGATCCCCCGCTTCTTTCCCTCCCGTATCAGCTCAAAGAGGTCCTCATTGCTGCCGAATCTGGGGTCGATGCGATAGTAATCTGCGATATCATAGCCCTCATCGGCCAGGGGAGACACAAAGCAGGGCGAGAGCCAGATGATTCCCACATGCAGTTTCTGCAGATAGTCCAGCTTGGAAATAATTCCCCGGATATCGCCGATGCCATTGCCTGTCGTGTCCAGAAATGACTTGGGATAGATCTGATAGGCGATTTTTCCCTGCCACCACATTTTATTCATTGTCTAACCTCATTGAAGAAGAGAAATCCTCTTCCAAGCATTTTCCTTATACTTCCAGGACATAGGCCTCATAGGGGGCCAGTCTTCCGTCCGCCGGATCATGTCCCTCTATGTTCTGAATCAGGACCTTTCCACCGGCAAATGCGGGATCCGGCCGGTATTCCCTCTCATGCGTCGAGAAATTGGCTGCGACAAGCAGGCTCTTCCCCTCCCATTCTCTGGTGTAGACGAAGAGATCCGGATCTTCGGGCAGGAGGAGCCGATAGTGTCCGTAGACAATTAGATCGGAGGCATGCCGGAGGGCGATCAGCTTCTTGTAGTAGGAGAAGACGGAGTCCTTCCGGCCCAGCTGCTCCTTGGCATTGATCCTGACGTAGTTGGGATTGACATCAATCCATGGTTTTCCCTTGGTGAATCCCGCCTGGGGCGCGTCCGACCACTGCATGGGGGTGCGGGCATTGTCCCTGCTCTTGTGCGCGATCATGGGAAGCAGGTCTTTCGGATCCATTCCGGCCTTCTCCGTCAATTCCCAATAGGCATTGATGGACTCCAGATCACGGAACTGGTCCACGGAGGAAAAGCCCGCATTGGTCATGCCAAGCTCCTCTCCCTGATAGATGTAGGGTGTCCCCTGCATCATGTGAAGAATGGTCGCGATCGCCTTGGCGCTCCGCTCCCGGTATTGATCGGAATCATCCCCCAGACGGGAGACAATCCTGGGCTGATCGTGATTGCAGAAGAAGAGGGAATTCCAGGCACAGCCGTCCAGACCCGTCTGCCACTTGGACAGGTTCTCCTTGAGGGGAACCAGGGGCATCTTCATTGTAGACCACTTGTAGGGAGACGCGGGATCCTGATCGAGACCCACGTGCTCGAACTGGAAGACCATGCCCAGCTCCGTTCCCCGGCTGTTGGCGTATTTCTTGGCCTCTTCCAGCGTGACACCGGCCGTCTCTCCCACGGTCATAAGATCGAACTGTGAGAGGACCTCCCGGTTCATCTCCTGCAGGTATTCATGGACATGAGGTCCATTGGCAACGGCCTCCGGAGGACCGTAGAGACCTCCCTGTGTGGGAAAGTCAGAGAAGACGTCCGGCTTGGAGATCAAAGAGATCACATCCATGCGGAATCCGTCAATTCCCTTCTCGCACCAGCGGGTCATCATGTCGAAGACCTCCCGCCGCACCCTCGCGTTATTCCAGTTGAGGTCCGGCTGCTTCTTGGAGAAGAGGTGAAGATAGTACTGGCCTGTCTTCTCATCCATCTGCCAGGCAGAACCGGAGAAGGCGCTCCCCCAGTTGGTGGGCTCATGACCATCCACGGGGTCTCTCCAGATATAGTAGTCCCTCTTATCGTTGTTGCGGCTCTGACGGGACTCTATGAACCAGGGGTGCTCATCGGAGGTGTGGTTCACGACCAGGTCCATGACCAGCTTGATCCCCCTGGCATGGCAGCCATTGAGCACTTCCTCGAAGTCCGCCATGCTGCCGAACTCCTCCATGATATCCTCATAGTCGCTGATATCGTATCCGTTGTCATCATTGGGGGACTTATAAATGGGGGAGAGCCAGATGACATCGATGCCCAACTCCTTGAGATAGTCGAGTTTTGAGCAGATTCCCTTCAAATCCCCGATTCCGTCTCCGTTGCTGTCACAGAAGCTGCGAGGATAGATTTGATAGACGACACTCTCTTTCCACCAGGTTTTCTTCATGATTTGTCCTTCCTCCCGCCGGGAAGCTCCCGATATGATCTTCGCATTCGGGTATCTGATGCCTGCGCATATGCACATTATGCACGCCGCGCCGGCTTTTCACAATGTTCTTTTCCTGATTTTTCAGAAATCTTTCCCAATTTTCCCGGGATTCCTTCTGCATTCCTTTCCGCTCCCTCTCTGCCCCTTCGACTCCTTCCCCGATCTCTTCGGCTCCTTCTCTGCCCCTTCGACTCCTTTCCCCATCTCTTCGGCTCCTTTTTTGTCCATCTAGCCTTTTCCCCTCCTGCCCAGGGCGAGGACTGCCCTTCTGATAACATCAAGAAGGGCCACCGCCCCTTACATCCGCCCTTCCTGCGGACACAAGAGACAGTGACCCCTCTCTTACTTCTTACGGTTTCTATGGATTAACCCTTGACGGCACCCTCAACCATGCCCTTCATGATCTGCTTCTGGCCGATCAGGAAGACAATAATCATGGGAATGATTGCCAGAAGTGCTGCGGTCAGGATCAGATCCCACTGCTTGACGTAAGAGCCCACGAAGGCTTGCACGGCGACGGGCAGGGTCTTGATCTTTCCATTGAGTCCCAGCATCAGGGAGGGGAGAAGGAAGTCATTCCAGATCCACATCCCGTTTAAGATCGTGACGGTCGTGATGACCGGCTTTAAGAGCGGGAAGATGATCCGGAAGAAGGTCCCCTCGGGAGAGCAGCCGTCAATGGCTGCCGCCTCCTCCAGATCATAGGGAACGCCCTTGATGAATCCGGTCAGGATGAACACGGTCATTGCTCCGCCGAATCCGAGATAGGCGAAGACAATTCCGGGAATCGACTGGAGAAGACTGACTCCCACGAACTTGCCCGCATCGCGGAAGGTTGAGATCAGGGGGAGCATAACGACCTGGAAGGGAATAATCATAGAGGCGATGAAGACCATGTAGATGGCCGTCGCCCACTTCTTCTGATTGTTTCTGGAGATAACCCAGGCCGCCATGGAGCCGAGCACCGCCAGAAGGACCAGTGAACAGATGGTGATGATCACCGAGCTCCCGAAGGCAGACCAGAAACGGAAGTTGGAGTTGTTGACCACACTGTGCAGGTTAGACAGGAGCTGGCCAAAAGAAGCCCCTGTGAAGGCAATGGGGTTGGCCACAATCGCGCTCTGTTTCTTGAAGGCATTCAGGATCACCAGATAGAAGGGGAAGAGGATATAGACCGCGATCACAATTCCCAGAATGGTCAAGAGAATTTTCTTTAACTTGCTTGAATGGCTCATTACAACTCCACCTCCTTACGATTCATCGTTCTCACCTGGATGAGAGATACGGCTGCCAGGATAATGAAGAAGAGCACTGCCTTGGCCTGGCCGACCGCATAGCTGTTCTTGGAGATGGCCGTGTTATAGATGTTGAGGGCCAGCATCTGGGTGCCGTTGGCCAGGTAACCGCCCAGGAAGCCGTCCACCGATCCGGTTCCATTGGTCAGAGCCATGTTCACATCGAACTGCTTGAAGGCAGAAGTGAGGGTCAGGAAGGTGCAGATGGTGATGGTCGGCATAATCAGCGGGATCCGGACATTCCACAGAATCTGGCGGGAATTGGCCCCGTCGATGGAAGCCGCCTCAATGACATCCTTGGGAACCTGGGTCAGACCCGTAATATAGATCAGCATGATATAGCCGGCGTACTGCCAGATATAGACGACGATAATACCGACCATGGCCGTCCCCGTATTCGCCAGGAATGAGGTCTTGGTCATCTGAATCAGAACGTTGTTGAAGACGAACTGCCAGATATAGCCCAGCACGATACCTCCGATCAGGTTGGGAAGGAAGTAAGACGCGCGGAAGAAGCCGGTCCCCTTGATGGCGGAAGTGCACAGGAGGGCCAGGGCGAAACCAATCAGGTTGACCATGATGATATTCAGCACGGCGAAGAGGAAGGTAATCAGAACCGACCAGAGGAAGGCCGGATCCCGGAACATGCTCGAGTAATTGGCCAGTCCTACGAACTTGGTGATCTTGATTCCCGTCCAGTCTGTGAAGGAGTAACCAACGCCGAGAACCAGCGGGATGACAACCGTCACCGCAAAGGCGAATACCAGTGGAAAGAGGAATATAAAATAGATGATTCCCCTGTGATGTTTGGGGCTGGGAAGGCGGTAGAGGCCATAGAGGGCGGCCAGGATGCCGATAATCAGCATGGCCCCTCTGGCGCTAAATTTCATCCCGCTAATGTCAATGATCAGTGCACCTACCATGAGGACAATTCCCGTGGTTAGCACACCGATGGAAATAGGTTTTCGTATTGGGGAAGCGTTATTCATTGCTCTTGCTCCTAACTCTCTAACTCTATTCCGGTGTGTCGTCTGCCGGATTGATTGTCAATTATGAAATTGGAAAAAAGGGGGGCTCTGCCCCCCCTGTCTCTCCTCAGCGGTTACTTGCTGTAATAGTCCTTAATCGTTGCCGCAATTTTATTGGTGAAGTCCTCCGGACTTGCGATCTTGCCTTGAGCATAGTCATTGAATACCTGGCCGAGTGCGTTCTGAGCCAGTCCTTCCTTATTGCCAAGCCAGGTCCAGCTGGACGTCTTTCCGGCCTTCTGATAGTCTGTCAGATCCTGTGCGAAGGGGTCAGACGCTACATACTTGGAAGACTTGAAGGGGCTTACAAATCCGGCCTTCTCGACCAGGATCTGCTGACCTGCGTCACCGGCGCACCACTGGAGGAACTTCTTGGCCTCATCGCTGTTCTCATTCTTGGTGACAGCCCAGTAGGAAGGAGAATCAGATTCAAGCCGGTCCATGCCATCCTGGAATGCGTAGGGGATGATGCCGCACTTGAAGTTGCCGGCAGCCTTGTAGGCGTCCTTGTCATCCTTGCCGGTCATTGTCGCGCCGATCCAGGAGCCCTGGGTAACAAAGGCGTACTTGCCTGAGGCGAAGTTTAAGATCTGCTGATCATACGTGCCCGATACCAGAAGTGCGGGATCCGAGTACTTGTTGAAGAGAGCGACCATCTTGGCAAAGTCGTTGAAACGGGTCTTGTCAATCTCACCCTTGGAGAGCATATCGAAATACTTGGTATCGCCTCTCTGGAGGCCGCCGTCCTGGTATGCGGAGAAGATGTGATTGCCGGTAGACCAGTAGAGGTTGACGGGCTCTGTAGAATAGCCGATAACGGCTGTGAGGCCCAGCTCACTCTTCTTGGCATCCAGAGTCTCAAAGGCCTTCTTCATGCTCTCAGGTCCGGTGATGGACTTGGGATCAATGCCCGCCTTCTTTAAGAGATCGGCGTTATAGCACAGACCGATTGCCTCCTGGGTATAGGGGAAGCCGTAGACCTTGCCGTCCTCCTTATAGGCCAGATCCGTGTCCTTGACCCACGCCTGATCGCTCAGGTCGACGATATTGCCCTTCCAGTTCTTGAAGTCACTGGCGCCGCCACACACAAAGAGGTCCGGCATATTTCCGGCCTGGTTGTAGTTCTTCAGCTGACCCTGAATATCAACGCCGCCGCCCATGGACTCAATCGTCACCTTGGTTCCGGTCTCCTTCTCATAGGCCTCTGCCAGCTCCTTGAGCTGGGCGTCAACCTCGATCTTGCCATTCACCAGGCGAAGGCTCTTGCCGGAAGACTTGTTGTCGCCGGATGAGGATCCGCCGTCGCCGCCGCATCCTGAAAATACGGATGCCAGCATAACAGCTGCCATTACAAGCGCTAAGGTTCTTTTCTTCATATTCCCTCCTACTGTGCCCCGGTCAAAACGATTCCAACAGGGAAACGAACGCAACCAGGTTAAACCTCTATTAGGAATAATTATAGCAATTTTATTGATGCAAACTATGTTATATCCGTGTCAGCTGCCTATTTTGTCTGATCTGTACATATTCTGAATGCATTTTTGTGCATTTTATCCGGAGATTTTCTCCCTCCGGCTGCCGGTTCGCAGGTCCTTGTTCCCCTCTCTTATTTTGTTTCTCCGCCACCGGCCGCCTGTTCCGCCTTTTTGTCGAGCTCCGCGCAGCGCCAGTCGACCAGTTTTTCAAAGTAAATCCGGACTAAGGAGGCCAGGGGAACCGCTATGAACATACCGGCCACCCCGCCCACGGCCGAGCCGATCAGAAGGGCCGCGATCACAAGGACCGGGTGCACGGACACGGCATTGGAGAGAATCCTCGGATTGATCACATTTCCGTCAATGGTCGTGACTACAAAGACGGCGATCAGGGCGATCAGAAGCATGCGGTAGTCCCTTGTGAAGATGCAGACGAAGGTCACGCTGATATAGCCGACCGCAGGTCCCACATAGGGGATGAGGTTTCCGATACCCATCATAAGGCCGATCAGAAGGGCATAGGGAACTTCAATCAGGGACAGGACGATGGACATGGTCACGCCAATCAGCACCGCATCCAGCAGCTGGCCCCGCACATAGCCGACAAAGGCGTGCCCCGCGTTCTTCAAAAACTCCGAGAAGTAGTCGTACTCCCGCCTGGGCAAAATCGCCTTGGCCGCCTTGGTCCAATAGGATGCGAATCCCTCGTGGTCCGCCATGAAGTAGATGGAAAAAATCAACGTGACAAAGGCAGTGCCGACAAATCCCGTCACCCCCTTGGCCGCGCTCGTGGCGGAATTCCTGGCCCAGTTGGAAATATTATTGACCGTATTCTGCAGGAGCGACCGATCGATGTTGAAGCGGTCCATTATCTCTCGGACCAGGTTCCAGATGCCGGAGATCGATTCGTGGAAGGTATTGACGATGATCTGAAGGTTCTCCACGCTGACCGCTTGCAGACTGTTGGTCAGGGAGGACAGGAGGAGGGAGGCGACGAGGAAGAAGACCAGGCCGGCCGCCAGGACTGTAATCGCGACAGACAGGCCCCGGGTCCTGTGCTTGTGGCTGCGCAGAAATGGAAGGTGCGCCAGCCCCCTCTCCAGCCTGTGCACGACCGGGGAGAGGAGCATGGCGACCATCACCCCGTAGACCAGGGGCTTTAAGATCCCCGTGATCCAGCCGATGAAGACGCCGGCCTGCCAGAGAACCGTGTCCAGGTGCCGGTAGGCCCAGACCATAACCAGCATGATCAGGAAGGTCAGGAGCACATAGCGCATGATCTTATTGAGAAAATTGTCGTTAAAATTCTTCATGGTACTCTCACTGTTCTTATCTGCGGGCGAGGGCCTTTTCCCATGGGAAAGGCTCTATTTTCTGCCGGGCTCCCCGGCCTCGGCCTTCTCCCGTCTGCCGAGATTCCCCAGGTGGAAGCGGCTGGCAAGGGCATGGCCGAGGACGGACAAGAGAATCCCTGCCGGGATGTCAATTACAAAGTGCTGCTTGGTCGTTACGGTGCTGATATAGATCAGGATGCAGAAAAGGCCTGCGAAGATGCGGTATCCCCTGGAGATCTCCGGCCTCTTATACACCACCAGAAAATAGGAGGTGGAAATCAGGCAGTGGAAACTGGGGAGGAGGTTGGTCCCATAGATGGTCCCATCCGCCGCGTAGGTCCACTGGAGAAGCTCGTTGAAGAAGCCCGGATTGTTGTTGAGCAGGCCTTCTGCCACCCGGTTCATCCCCGTCGGATAGAGGGCGAAGATTGCCGCCCCGATCAGCTCCGCAATGACAACTCCCGCGATGAAATCACGATAACGGGCCTTGTCCACCTTCGAGGCGGCGATGGGCCCTATGATCCAGAAGAGATGGCTGAAGAGATAGATGATGATCCAGAACTCCGGCTGCAGGGGAATCAGGTCATCGATAACCGGGATCTTAGTCGTGTGCCAGGTCACCCCCACCCGCTCCTGATAGAAGCGGATCTGCTCATAGAGCAAGTTCTGCAGGGCATAGAGCAGAATCGCTGTCAGGTATCCGTATAGGGGAAATCCCAATAATTTCTTCTCGAGGAACTTCATGAACTTTTCCTTATATGTCCTTTTGTCTTTGACTTCGTTTCATGGTTAGTGTAATCGCTTTTGGGCAGAAATGCCACTTGCCCACTCTGCGCCGCTTCCGTCTTCTGTACCCCGTTTCCGATTCTCATTCAAGCTCGCCCTATCCCCGCCTCAATCCTCTGAGATACTCCTTCTTCTCTTCGCTGATCCGGTGACTCTCACGGGCCTTCTGAATGGTCTTGTTGTGGGTCCAGACCGAGAGCCGGTCCTCTTCCAGATAGGAGATGGCGGCCTCCCACTGCTTGGCAAGAGCAGTGGCGAAGAACCAGGCAATCATCATGTTGACATAGTATTCATCGGACCGGACCGCTGCGGGCAGATCCAGATATGCGGGCTTGAACGAATCGTCCAGGAAGTGAGTCATCAGCATCTCTATTCCAAAGCGGCAGGTGTAGGTCAGGTCCGAGTCGATCCAGTGCGGTATCCGGTCGAGGAGCCGGTCCCTCTCCTTCTTGAAGATGCACGGAGAGAGAATATCACAGACAGCCCAATTGTCGACATAGGGGAGAAAGGCGTCCAGGGCCTTGATGCAGGCCTCGAAATCTCGGATGTTGGAGATCAGAAGACTCTGGAGCATATTCTCATCATAATAGGTGTGGGGCAGGTCTTGCATAAAGTCCCGGCACTTGCCCGGATCCTCCCGGCCGATCCGCTTAGCCAGCTCTCTGAGTTCCGGCACACGAACGCCGATGAAAGCCTCTCTTGGGACATTGGGTGTGAGTCTGCTCTGAAAGTCGGCATAGCCCGTGTCCCGAAGGGCGAATAGCTCCTCCTGAATCGTCATCTTCCCTCCTCTCTCCGGAAATCCTCCCGATTCTGTCTCTTCCTTCTTGAGCCTGCCTCTCCCGCCACTTTCCGCTCGCTCAATCCCCCACGGCCGGCCGCCGGCTCGTATTCCCCGCCGGTTTCCCTACAGATCAAACGACAGACTGACGGACAGCAGGGGGATCTCTCCGGACCGCCCCTCCGGCGCGTCCGCATTGATGAGGCCGGCATACTCCTGAATGAAGTCCAGTGTCTTCGTGTGAAATTCAATCAAATCAGGAATCCGATCCTCCCGGCTCAGGTCCGCTGATGTAGCAGCCTGACAGGCCTTGTAATCCAGTTTCAGAGAGAAGTTCGCGCCGGGGACGCGTTCGGCAAATTCCTTCCTTAGATAGTCTATCGCATCCTGATAGCGGTCGTCTGAGAGGATCTTCCTCCCATAGAAATCCCTCCCAACCGTAAGCCGAAAGGAGAAATCCGGATAATTCTTGAGCCGGATGTAATACTCTCCCGGGTAGACCTCCGACTCACGATAATCGGCATTTCCCTTGCCATATACCGCCTCCAGGTAGTTTGAGATATCGCGGTCATCCACCGGGCCCGACTTCCGCAGGTTCATCCTGGGGCTCCCGGTCTTCTTCGATGCGTCTTTTCGCAAGGCTTTCTCTTGGTCTTCTGTTGTGGTTCTGACACTGAGAGTCACACCCGTACCCCTGGCGACCGCCGGATAGTTCTCCCTCATATCCTTAACAAGGGCTTCCACCTTCTTCTGCAGATCCGCGATGTTCTTCTCATCGGAGAAATCCGACCTGACTTCAATCTGCATCCAGCCGCCTGCATATTTGCTTGTATAGCTGATATTCTTCTGCTCCTCGGGGGAGAAATACTTGGGCACAAGGAGACTCCCCAACTTCTCCATCCGATTCTCCACAGAGGAGTGTCGCGGAAGCGGAATCACGCCTCCCCTCGTTATCGTCTTTGTCACGGTGTAGCGAAGCTCCGGATACCGGGGCAAAGACACCTCCCAGTGATCTTTGTCGACCTGCCTGAGTTCATAATTCCCGGCTCCATACTGCTCTTCCAGTCTCTGGCGCAGCTCCTCTGTCGTCAGAGGATGTCCATCCACATAGATATGACAAGCCGCACAGACAGACATGAGTCCCACGATCAAGAAGACGGCTGCGGTTCTCCGAATATATGACATCCCTTACCTCCTCCATACAAGCCCTTCGTTCCTTCCCGGTATCTTGTAACACAGTCTGCTCTATGGACCATATTAGCAGACAAAAGCCCCCTCTTGTATCCCTATTCTAAAAGCTCCTGGCTTCCCCCCCCTTTTCTCACGAAAAGCAGGAGATAGGCACCCAGACACAGGACGATAAAGAGGGGCAGAAGAAGGATTCCTAGCCGATACCCCACCCGGTCGATCAGACCGCCGAAGCTGAAATTAAAAAGAATGTCAAAGCAGGTCGCAAGCCCCATAATCGCCCCCGCCGCTGTTGTCGCGATGTCCTCCGGGAAGTAGAGGCGGATGCACATGGTCATGGTCGGATAGATGACAGACAGGCCCAGTCCGGCCGCGAAGAGAAGCCAGTAGGCTCTGCCCAGGAAGAAGAAGGATAGGAGATAGAAGCAGGTGCCCCCGCCAAGAAAAAGGAGGAGGGCCCTGCGAAGGTCCATCCGGCCGACTAAGGGGGCGAAGATCAGCCGTCCCAGCATCATTCCGAAGAAGAAGAGGGTGGGAAGAAGGGAGGCCCGGTTCGCCTCCATCCCAAGGCCCTTGCGGCCATAGAGATTCATCCAGTTCATAATCCCATGTTCCGCGATGAAATAGAAACCGAAGATCAAGACAAAGAGCCAGAAGTCCCCCTCTCTTATAATCCGCCGGTAGACTGCGCCAACCCGGTCCCTCCCCTCTCCTTCCCTCGTCTTGCGATCCGCTTTCTCAAGCGATGAATCTCCGGCGGACAGCCTGAAATAAGCCAGCCATGAGACCAGACCAATCGCAAGGAGGGCAAGACACAGGAGTTTCCAGGTCCAGATCGAATCTGCCCTTCTGCCCACCCCTCCCTGGGTCAGGGTCGTTCCGATTTCCTGAATAAAGAAGAGACTGTTGACCGCTGTGGCCGGACCCACAAAGAGGAGGGGACTCATCATATTGAGCAGAATATTTAAGAGGGTCGACGCCCCCATCGCCAGGAAGACGCCCAGGAGAAGGGCCGGGTAGGAATCCGTCAGAAGATAGATGCCCTGAGACAAGATCCAGGCGAAAAGAGAGAGTAAGAAGGCTCTTCGGATCCCGATGCGGTCAGACATTCCGGTCCCCACCAACATAAAAAGAAGGTTTCCCAGATAGGAAACCATAATGATCTGAGAGATCTGCCCGGTGGATAGGGAAAAGCGCACGCCGAACAGGGGGGCGAATACCCCCCTGGCCGCATCGCTTGCCCCCAATCCCAGCATCATAAGGGCAAATATCAGATAATAACCGCTTCTCCTTGCACTAGTCTTTTTCATCTCCGTCTCGTTGGTCTCTGATGCGTTAAAACGCTCCCCTTTCTTCTCCCATTGGTCTCTATTGTAAGAAGTCATCCGCAATAAATCAATTTCTCCGCATTTCTTCAGGCCAAAGGGCGGACATCACCAAACGCAGCAAAGGAGCTGTGAAAAAACAACCTCATCTTAGTTGGGTTAGCACCCAGTGGCATTTACCAC
>NZ_DBHIDN010000016.1:0-38883 GCF_057251025.1 Shuttleworthella sp. | reverse complement strand
ATAAAATAAATCATCATATTCATCAACAGGGGGTTTTTTCAATGAACGAGAAAATCGGGGGAAAATATCGGGGAACCAGTGTCAGAGCCGGCCTGATCTATGGGATGGCGGAATTCTTTGGGGGAGGTGCATTCGTCATCGTCAACACCTTCTTTCTGATTTTTCTGACCAAGGCTCTGGGGATTCCTGCGGCTCTGGCCGGGACGATTCCTATGGTCGGGAAGGTATGGGACGCAGTGACAGATCCTATGATGGGGAACATCACGGACCGGACGACATCGAAAATAGGGCCAAAGAGACTCTATATCCTGATCGGAGGAATTCTATCCGGGATCAGCTTTATTCTCCTGTGGACAACGATCCCAACCCAGAATACCGGCCTGCTCTTTATTTACTATGTGGTGATCTACTGCCTTTTTTCAACCGCCTTTACGGTGATCATGGTTCCCTATAACGGGCTTCTTCCGGACATGATCGACAGCTATTCTATCCGGTCCAAGTTCTCGAGTCTTCGGATGATCTGGTCTACCGTGGGTTCTATTGCAGCGGGTATGGTTCCTACGCTTGTCATTAAGGACACGCTCAACACAAGCCTCTATCTCAATGTGGCGATCCTGTTTGGCTTCTTATTCGCCCTGTCCGCCGTAATCACCTTCCTGGGAACCTGGGAGAGATTGAAGCCGCCGGTGAAAACCAGGCTCTCGGACAGCTTCTCTGAGGCCGCATCTGTCTTCAAGAGCAAGTCCTTTCGGATTTTCATCGGGATCTATCTGTCTGGCCAGTGCGCTATGGACTTCGTCTCCGGCATGGCCCTTTACTATGTGGATGAAGTCTTAAACGGCTACAGCAAGGGCTATATGACCAAGCTGATGGGAGTTCTTCTCCTGTCGCAACTGGTGGGCATGCTGCTCTTTGCGCCGATCATGCCGAAGATCTCCAAGCGGACAGCCCTTTTGATCGGGGCTCCGATCCGCCTGGCCTGCACCCTGGCGCTTGTCTTCTTCTCCTATGAGAACGCGCCGATTGTTCCGATCCTGCTTTTGGCTGCCGGAATCGGAATCGGAAATGCGGCTACTCTGACCAGTATTTTCGCAATTATGGCGGATATGGCTGACGTAGATGAATTGATTACTTCCATAAGCCGGCCGGGAATCGTCTCAGGGATGGCGACATTCGCAAGAAAGATCTCCGCCGGTCTGTCTGTCTGGCTGATTGGGATTCTGGTTTCTCTGGTGGGCTATGACGGGAGCATCGCCAAGTCCGGCATGCGCCAGGCCCTGTATACCCAGAGGGGGATTGCCGCCATCTTCATTGCTCTGCCTGCGATTCTGATCACCCTGCTTTTGGTCTGCGCCTATATCTTCCCGATCAGCAAGAGAGAATTTGCCCTTGTGAAAACAGAGATCGCCAGAAGAAGAGGCGAGGAAGAAGGCCTGACCAGTCAAGAGGATCGGGCTGTCTTAGAGCGGGTGACCGGTTTTGCATACGAGGAGCTGTGGAACAAGACGAATGCCTACCATGGCAGAAGCAAGTGAAGCGGAGGATCATTTCAATGTTGCATCAAAGGGATCAGAGAAAGACATTTGAGAGAAGTCGCCCCCTGGTCTGGGCACATCGGGGAGCCAGCGGCTATTGCCCCGAGAACACCCTGCCAGCCTTTGCCAAGGCGGCTGCCCTGGGCGCGGATGGGGTTGAACTGGATGTCCAGCTGACCAGGGACGGTGAACTTGTCGTCTGCCATGACGAGGAGGTGGATCGAACCTCCAACGGGAGCGGCTGGATCAAGGATATGACCTTAGAGGAGTTGCAGCGGCTCGATTTCTCCTGCGGACAGGAGGCCTATGCAGGGGTCGGTATCCCGACCATGCGCCAGGTCTTCGACCTGCTTGCGGACACGGATCTCTACATCAATATTGAGCTGAAGACAGGGATTGTCTTCTATCCGGAGATCGAGGAGAAGATCCTTCGGCTGACGGACGCCTGCGGCTTTGCCGACCGGGTGATCTACTCGTCTTTCAACCACTACACGATCCGCCACATGAGAGAACTGGCCCCTCATGCCAAGCTTGGCTTTCTCTATGCGGACGGGATTATCGATATGCCGGCCTATGCCCGGAAATACGGGGTGGACGCACTTCATCCGGCCCTCTACAATCTTCAATTCCCCGGATTTATGGAGGATTGCAGGAGGAGAGGTCTTGCGGTCAACGTCTGGACCGTCAATGAAGAGAAGTACATGAGGCTCTGCTGTCAGGCGGGCGTATCTGCGATCATCAGCAATTACCCCGACCGGGTGGCCGGGGTCATAGAAGAAATGGGATGAAGAGGGATCGATGAAGGAGCAAAAGAACAAGACCCGGCCCCTTGTGATAGGCCCGGAGGAGGTCTCTGATATAGAATTTCCCCCAGGCATCCGCCTGCTGGGAGAGGATGACTATGACGCCCATATGGAGGGCGAGAATCGGAACTGGAGAGACAGATATGTGAGGGGGGGAGACTTCAAGACCTTTGACGGCTTGACGCTTCGCTATTACATGGCCGGGCTCGACCAGGACCACAGGGCCAGGGCCTGTATCGTGATGATTCACGGTTACTGCGGTTTCTGGTGCAAGTTCCACGAGATGGCGGAGTATTACTGGAGAGAGGGTTACGATGTCTTCTTTCTGGAACACAGGGGCCACGGCTACTCTGCCAGACAAGTACAAGAAGATGACCTGGTTCATGTCAGGGATTATGAGGATTATGTGAAAGATCTGCGCGTCTTCATGGAGGAGATTGTAAAACCGCAGACCGAGGGACTCAAAAAAGTCCTCTTTGCCCATTCCATGGGCGGGGCGGTCGGGAGTCTCTATCTGGAGACCTATCCGGGAGATTTTGACGGGGCAATCCTGAGCTCCCCCATGCTGGCCGTCAGGACAAATGGCATCCCACCCTTTATCATTCCCCTGATGAGGGCGAAAATTGCGCTCCTGCGACAGGAGAAAGTCCCCTTTCATGGGGCCAGGCCCTGGACGGGGGAGCCGGCATTTGAGACCAGCAGCGCCATGTCTTTGAACCGCTATATGTATATCTTTAAAAAGAGGCAGGAAGACAGTCACTATCAGACCAATCGCATGTCGTCCGGCTGGGCTGCCGCCAGCTTCCGAGCCACAGCGAAAGTCCTGAAGGAGGCGGGGCGGATTCAGATCCCGATCCTCCTCTTCAGCGCCGGGAATGATGCGCTCGTTGACAACGAAGGACATGCCGTATTTGCGGATCGGACCGCGAATACGGAGTGGGTCTTCTATGAAGGCGCCAAACACGAACTCTTTAATGCCAGCGATCGGATACGGTGGAATTATTACGCGAGAATTTTTCGATTCCTAAAGGAGTTGACCGACTGACCCTGCAATGAAGCCGAGCGCTTATAGAACCCCGGGGCGGGCTGAGAGATCAGGCCTGTTCCGGGGATTTTCGATCTTCCATGGGGATGAAATCCCTGTGGGGCTGGACAGTCATGTAGGCCGGACGCATGATCTTGGAGTCGGAAGAGATCTCCTCCATCCGGTGAGCAGACCAGCCGGCGATACGGGCGATAGCGAAGATGGGGGTGTAGAGCTCGACGGGCAGGCCCAGCATCTGGTAGGCAAAGCCGGAGTAGAAATCGACATTGGGGGAGACGCCCTTGTAGATCTTGCGCTTGTCCGCAATGACTTCCGGGGCCAGGCGTGAGACCAGTTGATAGAGGGCATACTCCTTCTCGTAGCCCTTCTCCTGAGACAGGCTCTCGACAAAAGATCGGAAGGTGATGGCGCGGGGATCGGAGATGGAGTAGACCGCATGACCGAGCCCGTAAATGAGGCCGGCCCGGTCGAAGGCCTTCCCGTCGAGAAGGTCGCTCAGATAGGCTTTTACTTCCTCCTCGCTGGTCCAGTCCCGGAGCTTGTCCTTCATATCGGCAAACATCTGAACCACCTTGATGTTGGCGCCGCCGTGGCGGGGCCCCTTGAGAGACCCCAGGGCCGCCGCTATGGCGGAATAGGTGTCTGTGCCGGAGGAGGAGACCAGGTGGGTGGTGAAGGTGGAGTTGTTACCGCCGCCGTGCTCCGCGTGAAGGATCAGGCAGACGTCCAGGAGCTTGGCCTCCAGAGGGGTGAAGCGGGAGTCCGCCCGCAGGCAGTGGAGGATGTTCTCGGCTGTGGAGAGCCCGGGGTCGGGGTTGTGGAGGATCAGAGAGTTATTCTCGTAGTAGTGCCTGTAGACCTGATAGCCGTAGACGGAGAGGAGGGGGAAGTTGGCAATCAGCTGCAGGCATTGGCGGAGAACATTCTCAGGGGAAGTGTCGTCGGGGCGGCCGTCATAGGCATAGAGAGTCAGGACCGACCTGGCCAGTGTGTTCATCATGTCCCGGCTGGGTTTCTTCATAATGACATCTCTTGTGAAATTGGTGGGCAGACTGCGGTAGTCGGACAGAAGACGCTTGAAGGAGGCGAACTGATCCCGGGTCGGCAGATCTCCGAAGAGGAGGAGATAGGTGATCTCCTCAAAGCCGAAGTGGTTGTCGGCGGACTGGTTGCGGACGATCTCCTGGACATTGTAGCCGCGGTAGTAGAGTTCACCGTCACACGGGATAATGGCGTCTCCGACCTGCTTTATGGCATTGACCTCAGAAATATCCGTGATCCCGACCAGGACACCCCGCCCGTTGATGTCACGCAGACCCCGCTTGACATTGTAAGTGCTGTAGAGCTCCGGGTTGATATATGAGGCCTCTTGAGACAGTTTGGCCAGATCTCGGATCATGGGAGTGATTTCTGAATACTTACCGGAAGACATAGGCAAACCTCCTTGAAAATATGACTCTTATTCTATCATTTTCCGATATTTCAGACAATCAGACCGGACGCCGAAAGCATGTATACATAGGACCATGCCCTTGAAGGCGGCCGGGGGATGGAGTAGTATGGAGTTGACCTTAGTGTCCACAACTCGTATATTTTGAACCTACATTTACTTTAAACGGGACTCCTATATCAGCTGTCCGGCTGTCATGCCACCGATTGTCGTGGAAGGCAAAAAGCAGAGTGCGGTAACCCACCTAGCTGTGCGCTAGGAGTCAAAATTACGAGCGGATGCTGGGTCTTTTTGCTGTCATATCACACATCAATCATAAGAACAGAGACGGACGAGCATTGATCGGAGAGGGGATTCTTGCCATGGACCAAGCGAATACGAAGCGCGGGCAGATCTCCATCTCTGTCCGCGGCCTGGTGGAATTTCTGGGCAGGAGGGGAGATATTGGCGACCGGACGATCGGGAGAGATGCTCTTGGCGCCATGCAGGCGGGGAGCCGGATCCACCGGAAATTACAGAAGACGGCCGGCCACGACTATCATCCGGAGCTGCCCCTGGAGCTTGTGGTTGATATGGGAGACTACGATCTTGTCATTACAGGACGGGCTGACGGCGTGATCTACAAGGAGGGGGAGAGCGGCGGGCCCGACCCATCCTTCCCGGTCATAATCGATGAGATCAAGGGAATGTATCTGGACGTTCTGACCCTGGAGGAACCGGTCCCGGTGCACTTGGACCAGGCCAAGGCATACGCCTATATCTTCGCCCTGCAGAAGGGCCTGGACCAAATCCGGGTGCAGATGACCTATGTCAGCCTGGATACCGAGGAGGTCAGGCAGTTCTGCCTGGCCTTTGACTTTGCGGAGATTCAAAATTGGTTCTCAGGGGAGATAGAGGCCTACCGGCGCTGGTCGGACTTTCGCTTTCACTGGAAGAAGGTCTGTAAAGAGAGCATCCGCAAGATGGACTTTCCCTATGAATATCGGCCGGGGCAGAAGAAACTGGCCGCAGATGTCTACCGGAGCATCCACCGTAGGAAAATACTCTATATTCAGGCTCCGACAGGTGTTGGCAAGACCCTGTCCACCATCTTTCCGGCCCTGAAGGCCATGGGAGAGGGAGAAGTGGACCGGATCTTCTATCTGACGGCCAAGTCCATGACCAGAAGAGTGGCAAGAGAGACCATTCAGCTTCTGGCAGACCGGGGCTACCGGGGCAAGACCACGGAGATCATGGCCAGGGAGAAACTCTGCCTGCTCGAGCACCGGTCCTGTAACCCCAAGGACTGTCCCTATGCAAGGGGGCATTATGACAGGATCAACGATGTCCTCTATGAGGGCCTGACCTCCCGGGACCTCTTTGACAGGGACAGCCTGGTCTCTCTTGCCGAAGACCGGCAGGTCTGCCCCTATGCGCTCTGCCTGGATCTCGCATCCTTCAGCGACAACATTCTCTGCGACTACAACTATGTCTTTGACCCCAATGTCTGCCTGTCCTCTCTCCTTCGTCAGGGAGAGAAGAGGGAGGACCTCTTTCTGGTCGATGAGGCACACAATCTGGTAGACCGAGCCAGGCAGATGTACTCGGAAGTCCTCTACAAGAATGATTTTCTGGATCTGCGGCGTGCCTTTCGCGGAAGGAAGAGGAAACTGGTCCTGGGGGCAGGCCGGTGCAGCCGCTTCTTCACGGACCGGGCCCGGGAGCAGGAGGGCGATCAGATCCTGGAGCAGGTGGATCCTTTTGTCTTTTCCCTCATGAATGTCGCCGCAGAGATCTCCTCCTATCTGGAGGAGGGGCTTCCTGTGGAAGAGCACGAGCAGGTCCTTGATATCTACTTTCGAATCCGCTATTTTCTGTCGATTACGGATTGGCTGGACGACCACTATGTGATCTCTCTGGAGTCCCATGGGAGGAATGCCGCCATCCATCTCTACTGCATCGACCCCTCATTTCTTCTGAGTGAGCGGATTGCACGGGCCAGGTCTTGTGTCTTCTTCTCGGCGACCCTGCTTCCCATCCGCTACTACAAGAAGCTCCTGTCGACAGACAGGGAGGCCTATGCCATCTATGCGGAATCGGTCTTCTCAGAGGACCGGCGCGGTCTTTTTATTGCCTCGGATATCTCAAGCCGCTATAAGGAGCGGGGGCCGGTCACCTATCAGCGCTATGCGGCCTATATTCGCAAGATCAGCTTAGCAAGAGGGGGCAATTATATCGTTTTCTTCCCGTCCTATCAGTTCCTCCGGGATGTCCTGCAGGAGTTCACGCCGATACAGCCGGAAGACTGCAGGCTGATCGTCCAGGAGCGGAAGATGTCCGAGCTGGACATGGAACACTTCCTTGATCGCTTTCGAGAGAGGGAGCCGGGGAGCCTCCTGGCCTTCTGCGTTACGGGAGGGATCTTCTCCGAGGGCATCGACCTGACCGGTGAGTCCCTGATCGGGGCGATCATTGTGGGAGTTCCCCTGCCTCAGGTCAACCGCTATACGACAATTCTGAAGAATTACTTTGACCGGAGGACTTCCGCTTTCGGGGAGGGGGAGGGCTATGATTATGCTTACCTGTATCCGGGGATGAGCAAGGTCCTGCAGGCGGCAGGTCGCGTAATCCGAACCGAGTCCGACCGGGGACTGATCGCTCTTTTGGACGATCGGTTCTTGCGGGAAGACTATATGGCCTGCTTTCCCAGAGAGTGGAGGAAGTATCAGAGGATCCGTCTGAATCATGTCGAGGATCGGCTCGGGGACTTCTGGAAGGCGCTGGACCCGTGACGGGATTCGACTGGACGCTAGTTAAGATGCGGGAGGAGGTCAACAAAGGCCCTTGCGGCCGGCGTGAGAGGAAGAGAGGGCATGGTGGCCACAACCAGCTGGCGGTCGGGGATCCGGTCCGTGAGATGGATGACAACCAGGTTCTTGCTCTCCTTTCGAACGCAAAAGTCGGGGACGAAGGCGATGCCAAGACCGATTTTGGCAAGATCAATCAGGAGGTCGTTAGAGGTCAGGCGAATGGTCGGAAGAAACTCCATCTGCTGCCGGAGGAAGAGCTTGTGCAGGAACTCCGAGGTGGTGGAGTGCTTCTCTAAGGTCATGAGGGGGAAGCGGCTTAGCTCCCGCATAGTCATGGGCCGGGACAGGTCAAAGCAATTGGGGTTTCCGCAGAAGACATCCTTGAACCTGGCCACGGTGTGAGAGATGGTCGCTCCGGATAAGCGCATATTGGGGTGATTGCAGACGATCAGGTCGACCTTGCCCTGTTCCAAGAGGTCGGCGCAGGCGATGGATGTGGCATTGGTGACCCGGATATTGATGTCGGGGAATTTCTGGTGAAATTTCTTGAAATAGGGGATCAGGAAGTAGCGACAAATGGTGTCGGATGCTGCGATATGCAGCTGGCCGGATGCGGTGATGGCGTCGTCCTGGAGCTGGTCTTCTCCCCGCATAATCAGGTTGACGGCCGGCTCCACATGCTTGAAGAGGATTTCTCCGGCAGGGGTCAGGGCGACTTTCTTGGTGGACCGGATGAAGAGCTGCCGGTCAAGTTTCTTCTCCAGGGTCTTGATGGACTGAGAGACCGCTGACTGGGAGATGAAGAGCTGCTTGGAGGTCACAGAGAAAGAGAGGTTCTTGGCAACATAGTAGAAGACACGGTACAACTCGTAATTGACATCCATGATCGACTCCGATTCTATAAGTGCGATTTAAAAATAGGACAAACCTATTATACAGCCTAATGACTTGAATTAGAAAGTATAATGTTCGGCCAAAAAGGCCCTATGCTATAATTTCAATAGTTTTTTGCGGGCACTTTATCCGCAAAAGAGCCTGTGTCGGTTGAATCGGAGGGAGATTCATGAGCGCTGTCAGACGATTGTATGTTGAGAAGAAACGCAGCTATGCCGTAGCGGCCAGGGAACTGGAAAAGGAGATTCGAAGCTACCTGGGAATCAAAAGCGTGACCGGGGTCCGGATCCTGATTCGCTATGATGCGGAAAATGTCTCGGACGAGGTCTATGCCCAAGCTGTTGAGACGGTCTTCTCCGAGCCCCCGGTTGACGAGGTCTATGCGGAGGATTTTGACCACAGGGGCTTGAGATTCTCCGTGGAATATCTGCCGGGCCAGTTCGATCAGAGGGCGGACTCCGCAAAACAGTGTCTCAAGCTATTGAATAAGGATGAGGATCCGATGATCCGTACGGCGACCACCTATGTTATCGAGGGCCAGGTATCGGATGAGGAATTGGCCGCCATCAAGAAGCACTGCATCAATCCGGTTGACTCGAGAGAGTGCGGCGACCTGAAGCCGGAATCCCTGGATGTCAGATATCCGGAGCCCGCCGACGTCATGGTGTTCGATGGATTCCGAGAGATGGCGGAGGCTCCCCTGAGAAGGCTCTATGAGTCCCTGCATCTGGCCATGACATTTGAGGATTTCCTGTGGATACAGGCATATTTCGCCGGGGAAGAGGACCGGGATCCGACCATGACCGAGATCCGCGTTCTGGACACCTACTGGTCCGATCACTGCAGGCACACGACCTTCTCCACGGAACTGACCGGGGTCGAGATTCCGGATGGCTTCTATGCAGACCCCATCAAGAGGGCATTTGCCGAATACAAGGACAACTACAGGATCCTCTACAAGGATCGGGAGGACAAGTTTGTCTGCCTCATGGATATCGCTCTTGCGGCCGCCAAGATCTTGAAGAAGGAAGGAAAGCTGACCGACCAGGAGGAGTCCGACGAGATCAATGCCTGCTCCATCGTCGTCCCCATTGAGGTGGACGGCAGAACCGAGGACTGGCTGATCAACTTCAAGAATGAGACCCACAACCACCCCACAGAGATCGAGCCCTTCGGCGGCGCTGCCACCTGCCTGGGAGGCGCCATCCGTGATCCCCTGTCCGGCCGCACCTATGTCTATCAGGCCATGCGGGTGACAGGAGCTGCGGATCCTCGGGCCTCTGTCAAGGAGACTCTTCCGGGAAAGCTGCCCCAGAAGAAAATCGTAAGAGAGGCGGCCCAGGGCTATTCTTCCTACGGAAACCAGATCGGACTTGCCACCGGTTATGTCAAGGAAATCTACCATCCGGGTTACGTGGCCAAGCGCATGGAGATTGGCGCCGTCATGGGAGCTGCCCCCCGCCGGGCCGTCCGGCGCTTAAATTCCGATCCGGGAGACCGGATCATCCTCCTGGGCGGCCGGACCGGCCGCGACGGGATCGGGGGCGCTACCGGCTCATCCAAGGCGCACAATACGGAGTCCACACACCTGTGCGGAGCCGAGGTTCAGAAGGGCAATGCGCCCACAGAGCGCAAGCTCCAGCGCCTCTTTCGCAGGGAAGAGGTCTCCTATATCATCAAGAAATGCAATGACTTCGGCGCCGGCGGCGTCTCTGTCGCCATCGGAGAGCTTGCGGCCGGCCTTGATATCAACCTGGACCTGGTTCCCAAGAAATACGCCGGATTGGACGGGACGGAGCTTGCCATCTCCGAGTCTCAGGAGCGGATGGCAGTTGTCGTTGATCCAGAGAATGTCGATCGCTTCTTAGCCTATGCGGGCGAGGAGAATCTGGAGGCGGTTGAGGTCGCGACTGTCACGGAATCGCCGCGCCTGGTACTTCGGTGGAGGGGGAAGAAGATCGTGGACCTGTCCCGCGCCTTCTTAGATACCAACGGAGCCCACCAGGAGACCGAAGTTCATGTCGTTTTGCCCGAGGAGAGAGACAACTACACCAGGAAGATCTCCCTTCCCGCCGTGGAGGAGGCGCTTGTGTCCGGGGACCGGAGGAAGGCCTGGCTTGCCCTGCTCTCTGACCTCAATGTCGCCTCACAAAAGGGGCTGGTGGAGAGATTTGACAGCTCCATCGGAGCAGGATCCGTCTATATGCCCTTCGGAGGTAAATATCAGCTGACAGAGACCCAGTCCATGGTCGCCAAGGTCCCTGTGGCCGGCAAGAAATGCCGGGCAGTGACCATGATGGCCTATGGATTTGACCCCTATTTGTCCGATTGGTCCCCCTATCACGGAGCCAACTACGCGGTCCTGGAGTCAGTCGCCCGTATTGTGGCCGCCGGAGGAGACTATCGCGGGATTCACTTTAGCTTTCAGGAGTATTTCGGAAGGATGTCAGCGGATCCCAGGCGCTGGAGCCAGCCCTTTACGGCCCTGCTCGGGGCCTATCATGCCCAGCTTCGCCTGGGCCTTGCATCCATCGGGGGCAAGGACTCCATGTCCGGGACCTTTAATGAGATCGATGTCCCGCCCACGCTGGTCTCCTTCGCCGTCGATCTGGCGGAAGTCCCGGACCTGATCACACCTGAGTTCAAGAGGGCCGGAAACAGGATTGTCCTCCTCTCGGCGGCAAGAGACAGGTATGATCTGCCGGACTATGCGCAGATTATGCGCCTCTATCAGGCTTTCTCAGAGGCAGTCCGGGCAGGAATGATAGAGTCTGCCTATGCTTTGGACGCGCACGGGCCGGCAGCCGCGCTCTCCAAAATGGCCTTCGGAAACAAGATGGGATTCGTTCTGGACGAGGATGTGAGATTCGAGGATCTCTTCGCATTTTCAACCGGAAGTCTTGTGGCTGAGATCGATTCGGCCCGGGAAGATCAATTCGACCGGATTCTGTCTGAGAGGGGGCTTGCCGATTCGGTCCGCAGGCTGGGCCGGCTGACCGCTGACGGCAGGTTCAGCTGCGCGGGTATGGACCTGTCCGTCGATGAGGCAATCGACAGCTGGACCGGACCTCTGGAGAAGGTGTTCCCCACCAGGGCCGATCACAGGACCGACCGGATAGAGACCCCGATCTACCAAGCCAAGAAGATCTATGTCAATCAGAATAAGCTGGCAAGACCGACTGTCTTCATTCCGGTCTTCCCCGGGACCAACTGCGAGTATGATTCGGCAGAGGCCTTTGAGAGAGCCGGAGCCAAGACGATCGTTCAGGTCTTTCGGAATCGAAATGCCAATGACATCTGGGAGTCAGTCGAGGCCTTCTCCAAATCTATTGACAAGTCCCAGATTGTCATGTTCCCGGGGGGCTTTTCCGCGGGAGATGAGCCGGAGGGATCCGCGAAATTCTTCGCGACTGCCTTCCGCAACGAGAAGATGAAAGAGGCGGTCGAGAAGCTCCTGTCACAGAGAGACGGCCTGGTTCTCGGGATCTGCAACGGCTTCCAGGCCCTGATTAAGCTGGGACTGGTTCCCTACGGACAGATTCAGGCCCAGACGGCGGATTCTCCGACCCTGACTTATAATACGGTCGGCCGGCATATTTCCAAAGTGGCCTACATCAAGCTCGTCTCCAACAAGAGTCCCTGGATGCAGGAGGCTCAATTGGGCCGGGTATACGCCAATCCGGCCTCGCACGGAGAGGGACGCTTCGTCGCTTCCGGTGACTGGATTGACAAGCTCTTTGCCAACGGACAGGTCGTGACCCAGTACTCGGACATGGACGGCAATATCACCATGGACGAGGAGTACAACATCAACGGCTCTTATATGGCGATTGAGGGGATCTGCTCTCCCGACGGAAGAGTTCTGGGCAAGATGTGTCATTCCGAGCGCCGGGGCGACGGGGTCTCCATCAATATCTATGGAGAGCAGGATATGCGCATCTTCGAGAGCGGAATAAACTATTTTCATTGAATATCCAGTGTGATACGATACTTTAAGTTTAGGCTTTATCGGGCAGGACGGCTGGTCCACCCGGTAGGGCCTATTGGTAAATTATGGAAAGGACTGGACAGATGAAAGCATTTCTGATCCTTGAAGACGGGACCGTATTCGAGGGAGTAAGCATCGGTTCGAGGAGGGAGGTTATTTCCGAGATCGTATTCAACACCTCCATGACCGGTTATCTCGAGGTGCTGACCGACCCTTCCTATGCGGGACAGGCTGTCTGCATGACCTATCCCCTGATCGGAAACTACGGCATAACGCCCGATATGGAGTCCTCTCGTCCCTGGGTGGACGGGTATATTGTTCGGGAACTGTCCAGACTGCCCAGTAACTTCCGCAGCCAGGGAAGCATCGGTGATTACCTGAAAGACAACGATATTCCGGGCATCTGCGCAATCGACACCCGAAAATTGACCCGGATTCTGCGCGACAGGGGAACCATGAACGGGATGATTACCACCGATGAGAATTACAGACTCGATGACATCCTGCCCGGGTTAAGAGCATATGAGGTCGGTGACGTCGTAAGTAAGGTGACCTGTCAGGACAAGTATGTCCTTCCCGGTGCCGGCAAGAAGGTGGCACTTATGGACTTCGGCGCCAAGAGAAACATCGCCGGATCCTTGAATGAACGAGGCTGTCAGGTGACCGTCTATCCGGCCCATACTCCGGCTGAGGAAGTCCTCGCCGATGGCCCGGACGGGATCATGCTGACGAATGGGCCCGGAGATCCCGAGACGAATGTGCAGATCATCCGGGAGGTCCGGAAGTTCTATGAGTCCGACCTGCCTGTTTTCTGCATCTGTCTCGGCCATCAGCTGATGGCCCTGGCCACGGGGGCCAAGACCTTCAAACTCAAGTACGGGCACCGCGGAGGCAACCATCCGGTCCGGGAACTCAGTACGGGAAGGGTCTACATCTCATCTCAGAATCATGGCTACGCGGTTGATCCGGACTCTGTGGATCCCTCCGTTGCAAGGGCCGCTTTTGTCAATGTCAATGACCTGACCAACGAGGGACTGACCTATGAGAATAAGAATATCTTTACGGTGCAGTTCCATCCGGAGGCCTGTCCGGGCCCTAGGGACAGTGAATTCCTGTTTGACCGTTTCATAGAGATGATGGAGGAGAAGACGAATGCCCAGAGATAGTCGTATCAAGAAAGTCCTAGTCATCGGATCCGGCCCCATCGTCATCGGCCAGGCGGCTGAGTTCGACTACGCCGGGACCCAGGCCTGCCGGTCTCTGCGCGAGGAGGGGGTCGAGGTCGTCCTGGTCAACTCCAATCCCGCGACCATCATGACCGATCAGGAGATCGCCGATCAGGTATACATCGAGCCCCTGACCGCCGAGGTCGTGGAGCAGATTATCCTGAAGGAGAGACCGGACTCTGTCCTTCCCACCCTGGGAGGACAGGCGGGACTCAATCTGGGCATGGAGCTGGCGGAGTCCGGATTCCTGGAGAAACATGGCATTCGCCTGATCGGAACGACCCCTGAGACCATATTCAAGGCGGAAGATCGTCAGGGATTTAAGGACACCATGGAGAAGATCGGTGAGCCGATCGCCTCCTCCAAGGTTGTCCATAATGTGGAGGACGGAATCGCCTTCACCAAGACCATCGGCTATCCCGTTGTCCTGCGCCCGGCCTACACCCTGGGCGGGTCCGGGGGCGGAATTGCAGCAAATGAAAATGAACTGATTGACATCCTGACCAACGGACTCCGCCTGTCCCGTGTCCATGAGGTTCTGGTCGAGCGCTATATCGGCGGCTGGAAGGAAATCGAGTATGAGGTTATGCGTGATGGGGCCGGAAATGTGATTACGGTCTGCAACATGGAGAACCTGGATCCTGTGGGTGTTCACACCGGAGACTCCATTGTCGTGGCCCCATCCCAGACCCTCTCGGACAAGGAGTATCAGATGCTCCGCAGCTCGGCCCTGCGCATCATAGATGAGATCGGCATTACCGGCGGCTGCAATGTCCAGTATGCCCTGAATCCGGATTCCTTCGAGTACTGCGTGATTGAGGTCAATCCCCGTGTGTCCCGCTCTTCCGCCCTCGCCTCCAAGGCGACCGGCTATCCCATCGCCAAGGTGACGGCCAAGATCGCTCTGGGCTATACCCTGGATGAGATCAAGAATTCCATCACGGGAAAGACCATGGCCTCTTTCGAGCCCATGCTGGACTACTGCGTGGTCAAGATTCCCCGCCTCCCCTTTGACAAATTCATCACAGCCCAGCGCAGGCTGACCACCCAGATGAAGGCCACCGGAGAGGTTATGTCCATCTGCGACAACTTCGAGGGGGCCCTGATGAAGGCCATTCGGTCCATGGAACAGCATGTCGACTCCCTCTTGAGCTATGATTTCTCGAACCGGACCGATGAGGAACTCAAGGCGGAACTGACCCTGGTGGATGACCGAAGGATCTGGCGAATCGCGGAGGCCCTCCGGCAGGGAATCCGGCCGGATACCATTCACGCAATCACCAAGGTGGATCTCTGGTTCATCGATAAGATTGCCATCCTAACGGAGATGGAAAAACGCTTAAAGAGCGACCCACTGACGCCGGACCTCCTGCGCCGGGCCAAGCGGATGGAATTCCCGGATTCCCTGATCGCCTCGCTCTGCGGCATAGAGACGAAGGAAGTAGAGAAGATGCGCTACGAGAACGGCATCCGGGCCAACTACAAGATGGTTGACACCTGTGCGGCCGAGTTCGACGCAGAGACCCCCTATTATTATTCGGTGTACTCCGAGGGAGAAAATGAGGCCAGAAAGACCCATGACAAGAAGAAGGTCCTGGTCCTCGGATCCGGCCCCATCCGGATCGGTCAGGGGATTGAATTTGACTTCTGTTCGGTTCACGCCACCTGGGCTTTCGCCAGGGAGGGCTATGAGACCATCATCGTAAACAACAACCCGGAGACCGTCTCCACGGACTTCGATGTGGCTGACAAGCTCTATTTTGAGCCCCTGACGCCGGAGGACGTGCGCAATATCGTGGATGTCGAGGAGCCTGACGGAGCTGTGGTTCAATTCGGCGGGCAGACTGCCATTAAGCTGACCCAGGCCCTGATCGAGATGGGAGTCCCCATCTGGGGAACCGAGGCCAAGGATGTAGACGCGGCTGAGGACCGGGAGCTCTTCGACGAGATCTTGCAGAAGACAGGTATTCCGAGAGCATCCGGCGGTACGGTCTATACGGCCGGAGAGGCCAAGGAGGTCGCCAACCGGATCGGCTATCCCGTTTTGGTCCGTCCCTCCTATGTTCTGGGCGGTCAGGGCATGCAGATTGCCTTCAATGATGCGGAGATCGAGGAATTTATCGGGATCATCAACCGGATTGCCCAGGATCATCCCATCCTGGTCGACAAGTATTTGCAGGGCAAGGAGATCGAGGTTGATGCCATCTGCGATGGTGAAGATATCCTGATCCCGGGGATTATGGAGCACATCGAGCGAACCGGCATTCACTCGGGAGACTCCATCTCGGTCTATCCGGCACACACGATCAGCGATTTCGTCAAAAAGAAGCTGGAGGATTATACCGGGCGGCTGGCCATGGCCCTCCACGTCAAGGGGATGATCAATATCCAGTTCATCAACATCGATGAGGATGTCTATGTGATCGAGGTGAATCCGAGGTCATCCAGAACCGTTCCCTATATATCCAAGGTGACCGGGATCCCGATTGTGGATCTGGCCACCAGGGCTATCTGCGGGGAGAAGATCCGGGATATGGGCTACAGGCCCGGTCTGCAGCCGGAGGCGGATTACGTGGCGATCAAGATGCCGGTCTTCTCCTTCGAGAAGCTGCGCGGGGCAGAGATCTCCCTCGGTCCGGAGATGAAGTCAACCGGAGAGTGCCTTGGCATTGCAAGAACCTTCAATGAGGCCCTCTATAAGGCTTTCTCAGGCGCCGGGATCTCTCTGCCCAGATATAAACAGATGATTATGACTGTCGCCGACCAGTTCAAGGAGGAGTCGGTCGAGGTCGCCAGACGCTTCACAGCTCTTGGCTATAAGATCTATTCCACCAGGGGGACCGCCAAGTATCTGCAGGAGAGAGGGATAGAGGCGCTCTGGGTCAATAAGATCTCACAGGAGTCTCCCAATGTCATGGATCTGATCCTGGGGCATAAGATCGACCTGGTTATCGACATCCCGACGGAGGGACACGGCGACAAGAACCGAGACGGATTCCTTATTCGAAGGAATGCCATCGAGACCGGCGTCTACTGTATCACTGCCATCGATACGGCCAATGCCCTGGCCTCCGCCATGGAGAACAAGTATAACGAGTTCACCCTGATCGACATCGCCAAGGTGAAGAAGCGCAATTCCGGTGCCTGAAATAATGCCTGAAATAATTAAAAAATTCTGTTGACGAGGGACAGGGACTTTGCTATATTAGTCCTTGTCGCAAGCGACAGAACAAATGGGATCTTAGCTCAGCTGGGAGAGCATCTGCCTTACAAGCAGAGGGTCATAGGTTCGAGCCCTATAGGTCCCATTTATATTTATGGCGAGATAGCTCAGCTGGCTAGAGCACGCGGTTCATACCCGCGGTGTCGAGGGTTCAAGTCCCCCTCTCGCTACTGAAAGGGAAGCCCGAAGCCACCGATCCGTCGGTAGCCTCGGGGCTTTTTTGTTCCGTCGGGCCTGCTATACTTGGGATAGGGCGAATTTCAATGTATGAATGAGGTGGAACATGCGGATTGGGACAGGATATGATGTACATCGACTTGCCCGGGGAAGAGATCTGATCATCGGCGGAGTCAGGATACCCCATCCAATGGGACTTCTGGGTCATTCGGATGCGGATGTCCTGCTCCATGCGATCATGGATGCTCTTCTGGGAGCGGCAGCTCTGGGAGACATCGGCAGGCATTTCCCTGACACCGATGACTCTTATCGGGGAGCCGACTCCCTGAGGCTTTTGGAGGAGGTCGGCAGGATGTTGGCCGAGAAGGGATATCTGGTAAATAATATAGATGCGACCGTCATTGCGCAGGAACCCAGGATGCGCCCCTATATCGGGCAGATGACAGCTAATGTGGCGTCTGCTCTCGGCATCGGCCAGGACCAGGTCAATATCAAGGCGACGACAGAGGAACATCTGGGCTTCACCGGACGACAAGAGGGGATTAGCGCCCAGGCAGTCTGCAGCATCTGCGACTTCATGGAGGGGAGCCTTGAGGCTGCCGACTCCGAGGGGGCCTGTGCCTCCTGTACACTGCAGCGCTGACGGCCCGGGGAATTGACATCGGCCCGGAATCTGCGAAAATATAGGGCGAATTCATAGGAGACCGCAATGAAGATTTACAATACTTTGACAAGACAGAAGGAAGAATTTGTGCCCATAGAGCCGGGCAAGCTGAAGATGTATGTCTGCGGGCCAACGGTCTATAACTATATTCATATCGGCAATGCCCGCCCCATGATTGTGTTTGACAGCTTCCGGCGCTATATGGAATACAAGGGCTATCAGGTGACCTATGTCTCCAATTTCACAGATGTGGATGACAAGATCATAAAGAAAGCCAATCAGGAGGGGGTAGAGGCCTCTGTCATCTCCGAGCGCTTTATCGCGGAGTGCAAGAAGGATATGGAGGCCCTAAACGTCAAGCCGGCCAGCGTTCATCCGCAGGCGACCCGGGAGATCAATGATATGATAGCCATGGTCTCCTCCTTGATCGACAAGGGATTCGCCTATCCGGTAGAGGACGGGACGGTATACTATAAGACCAAGGCCTTCCGCGCCTACGGCAAGCTCTCTCACAAGAACATCGATGACCTGGAGGGCGGTCACCGGGACATCCGGGTGGCCGGTGATCTCAAGAGGGACCCCCTGGACTTTGTCCTCTGGAAGCCCAGGAAAGAGGGTGAGCCCTGCTGGGATTCCCCTTGGTGCAAGGGCCGTCCCGGCTGGCACATTGAGTGCTCCTGCATGTCCAAGCGCTATCTGGGAGACACCATTGATATTCACGCCGGGGGGGAGGACCTGATCTTTCCCCACCATGAGAACGAGATCGCCCAGTCCGAAGCGGCCAATGGGGTGGAGTTCGCCCACTACTGGATGCACAACGGCTTCCTCAATATTGATAACCGCAAGATGTCCAAGTCTCTGGGCAATTTCTTCACGGTTCGGGAGATCTGTCAGGAGTACTCCGGCCAGGTCCTCCGCTTCTTCATGCTCTCAGCCCACTACAGGAGTCCGCTCAATTTCTCATCGGACCTGATGAAGGCGGCCAAGAGCTCTTTGGACCGCATCCTGACGGCGGGAGAGAATCTGCGCTATCTGGCAGCGAATGCCGGGACCATCGAAATGACTGCAGAAGAAGAAGAAGTTCTCGAGGGATCCCGGCTCTTCGTCAGGAAATTCGAAGAGGCCATGGACGATGACTGCAATACGGCGGATGCCTTGGCGGCCATTTTCGAGCTGGTCAAGTACATCAATTCCAACATGACCGAAGCGAGCTCCAAGGAGCTGTCAGACCAGCTCTATGACCGTCTGAATACTCTCATGGATGTCTGCGGCCTGATCTTAAAACCGGCGGAGGAGGACCTGGACGCCGAGATCGACGGCCTCATCGAGGAGAGGCAGGAGGCCCGCAGGAAGCGGGATTTCGCAAGGGCGGACCGGATCAGGGACGAGCTTCTGGCACGCGGGATTGTTCTGGAAGATACCAGAGAGGGTGTGAAATGGCACAGAGCCTGAAAGACAGTATCTATACGGCATTTGGGCTTGAGGACAAGGACCTGAGGACTTATTCTCCTCTGACCCTGGCCTATATCGGCGATGGTGTCTTTGACCTCTTGATTCGGAGCCTGGTTGTCGGCAGGGCCAATATGCCGCCAAACCGCCTGCACGGCCACACAAGCCACATCGTAAAGGCGTCCTCCCAGGCCAGGATCATGGAAGCCATTGGACCTGACCTGACGGAAGAGGAGGCGGATATTTTCCGGCGGGGGAGAAATGCCAAGTCCTATACCCATGCCAAGAATGCCTCCCTGATGGATTACCGGATCGCAACCGGCTTTGAGGCCCTGATGGGCTGGCATTACCTGCAGGGAAATATGGATCGAATCATAGAGTTGACGAAAATCGGGCTGGAAGAGACCGACTTGAGTGCACAGGAGAGAAGATGAGAGACGCAAAATCAGTCATTGAGGGGAGAAATGCGGTTTTAGAGGCCCTTCGCTCCGGAAAGTCGATTGACCGGATATTTGTCCTGGAGGGCTCCTTCAACGGGCCCATCAGGAGTATTGTGCGGGAGGCCAGGAAGAGCGACTGCCTTTTGAACTTTGTGGATAAGAGGCGGCTGGATGAGATCTCGGAGTCCGGCAAGCACCAGGGCGTCATCGCTTATATGGCAAGCTATGACTATGCGACGGTGGATGACATTCTGGCCGGAGCCAGAGAGAAGGGGGAGGATCCCTTTATCTTCGCCCTTGACAATATTGAGGATCCCCACAATCTCGGAGCCATCATTCGCACAGCCAATCTGGCCGGCGCCCACGGGGTCATTATTCCCAAGAATCGGGCCGTCGGCCTGACCGCAACCGTGGCCAAGGCCTCTGCGGGGGCCCTCAACTATACGCCTGTGGCCAAGGTCACCAATCTCGCGAGAACCATAGAGAGATTAAAGGACGAGGGACTCTGGTTCGTCTGCGCTGATATGGGCGGACCGGTTATGTATGACTTGGACTTAAGAGGACCGATCGGTCTTGTGATCGGCAATGAGGGCAAGGGAGTCGGAGACCTGGTCAAGAAGAACTGTGACCTGACTGCCTCCATTCCGATGGCCGGAGATATCGATTCGCTCAACGCCTCTGTCGCGGCCGGTGTCCTGGCCTTCGAAGTGGTTCGCCAGAGAAGGGGATAAGCGGATGCAAGAGCGCAGGGATGAGGAACTGCTGAGGATCTACCGGGAGGGAGACCCCCACGCCGGGGAAGAGCTTGTGGCCAGATACAAGGGGCTTGTGCTTAAGAACGCCAAGTCCCTCTTTCTTGTCGGAGGCGACAGGGATGACCTGATTCAGGAGGGGATGATGGGAGTTTTCTCTGCCATGCTGACGTATCGGGCAGACAGGGGGGCTTCCTTTCGAACCTTCGCGAATCTCTGTATTCGACGGCAGATGTTAAAAGCGATTGAATCTTCTTCCATGAAAAAGCATATGCCGCTCAACACAGCGCTCCTGCTGGATAACACCGGGGGAGGAGAAGGGGTCCGGGAGACGGACCTGCCCGAGGGACTGAACCCCCTGCTCAGAGATCCCCTGCAGATTCTCCTGGACGATGAGGCGGTGGAGCGGCTTTTAATCAAGATACGTAGTCGGCTCTCCTCCATGGAGGAACAGGTTCTGAGCTTCCATCTGGAGGGACTTGATTATCTTCAGATCGCAGACCGGATGGGGAGAGAGCCTAAGTCTATCGACAATGCCCTGCAGAGAATCCGGGCTAAGGTCCGCAGAGAAATTGATGAAAATTCCTAAGAGCCCGCCTGCATCCTGCGGTGCGGTCTCATAGGCTAGCAGTTGTTAGGAGACAGAATGTCAGAAGCCAGGACGGTGATCGTCGGCATGTCGGGGGGCGTGGACTCCTCGGTCGCCGCTTATCTGCTGAAAGAAGAGGGATATCGGGTGATCGGGGTCACTATGCAGCTCTATGGAGAGAAAGCGGAGCCCCCCTCTAAAGACCATGCCCCCTCTTGTGCCTCGGCAGTTGAGGATGCCAGGCAGGCGGCCGGGACCATTGGGATTCCTCACTATGTCATGGACTTTCAGGCCGCGTTTCGGGACAAGGTGATTTGCTACTTCACAGAGGAATACCTGCGGGGTCGAACACCCAATCCCTGTATTGCCTGCAATCGCTATGTCAAATGGGAGGCCCTTCTGGCCCGCGGAAGGGAGTTGGGGGCAGACTACATAGCGACCGGCCATTACGCCCGGGTGGAGGAGCTTGCGGACGGCCGCTACGCGATCAAAAACTCCGTGACGGCGGACAAGGACCAGACCTATGCCCTCTATCAGCTGACCCAGGACCAGTTGGCTAAGACCCTGATGCCGATCGGGGCTTATGACAAGCCGACCGTCCGGGAAATTGCCAAGAGGGCGGGACTTTTGGCGGCTGACAGAGCTGATTCCGAGGATATCTGTTTCATTCCGGATCATGATTACGCCTCTTTTTTGGACCGGGAGGCCCGGGGACGGGTCCCCGGCCCCGGGAACTTTGTTCTGGAAGACGGGACCGTCATTGGCAGGCACAGGGGAATCAGCCATTACACGATCGGGCAGCGCAAGGGCCTTGGCATCTCCTGGGACCATCCCCTATTTGTCAAGGAGATTCGACCGGATCAAAACGAGGTCGTTCTGACAGGGGGAGACGGAGTCTTCACGGACTGCCTGACCTTTGACAGGGTCAATTACATGGCAAAAGACCGGTTCTTGCCTGGGGAGGAATACCGGGCCAAGATCCGCTATTCGGATCCCGGCTGCCGCTGCCGCATTGACAGGATTGAGGGAGATCGGGTCCGACTGGTCTTCTCACAGAAGGTCCGGGCGGTGACACCCGGTCAGGCAGTGGTTCTGTATGAGGGGGACTATGTGGCCGGCGGAGGGATTATTTTGAGATAAGTCGGCAGGATACCGGATATTTGTGACAAATCTCAGATTTTGTATAGAGACATGCGGGCTCCGACCCAATATAATCGACAGCAAAGAACAGAAGATCAGAAGAGACGAATCCCAGGAGGAAGACATGGCTTCAATCATCAATAATCTCTCGCACGCGGCGGAAAGACAGGCTTTCGCCCTTATGCTGGATGCCTTTTGGAATAATTTGAGCAAGAAGGAAGACCGGACGCAGACCTATCTCAAGCTGGTGGACACAGCGGAGAAGTTCTGGAAAGATTCCAATCCCGAGACCATGAACAAGATCCGCGCCTACTTGAGCAATCCGGAAAACCGGTGGGTGAAATTCTTAAACCGGGTCATTGATGAGACCAATCCGCACTATGCCAAGAAGATGCTCCTAAATCTAGGCTATGAGGCCTTCTTCCGCGGGACCAAGACCATTCGGGCCAACCGGGAGAAGTATCACTGCAATATTCCCTGGCTCATTCTCTTTGATCCGACGGACGCCTGCAATATGCACTGCGTCGGCTGCTGGTCCGGGACCTATGGGCATAAGCACAATCTCTCATTTGAAGATATGGACAAGATTGTAAGCCAGGGCAAGGAGTTAGGAACCTATCTCTATATGATGACCGGCGGCGAGCCCATGGTTCGCAAGAACGACATCTTCAAGCTGGCCGAGAAGCACAACGACTGCTTCTTCGGGATATATTCCAACTCGACCTTGATCGACGAGGATGTCTGCAAGAAGGTACAGGACCTGGGCAACATCACCTTCATGCTCTCCATCGAGGGAACGCCGGATACCAATGACGCCCGGCGGGGCATGGGCCACTATGATGCGGTAATGAAGGCCATGGACCTGCTCAAGGAGTACGGGATTGTCTACGGGACCTCCATCTGCTACACCAGGCAGAACATCGAGGCCGTCACCGACGACAAGTTCATCGACTTTATTGCGGAGAAGGGGGCCAGGTTCGGCTTCTATTTCCACTATATGCCGGTGGGGCAGAATGCGGTCACAGACCTGCTTCCGACAGTGGAGCAGAGAAAGGCTATGATCAGCAAGATCCGGTCCATTCGCGGACCGGAATCCAACGCCCAGTTCTTCCCCATGGATTTCCAGAATGACGGGGAGTATGTCGGCGGCTGTATCGCCGGCGGACGCAACTACTTCCACATCAACGCCAACGGTGATGCGGAGCCCTGTGTCTTCATTCACTTCTCGGACAGCAACATCCATGACAAGAGCATCCTGGAGATGCTGCAGGGGAAATTGTTTACAGCCTACCATGAGGGACAGCCCTTCAACCGCAACCACCTCCGTCCCTGCCCCATGCTAGAGAACCCGGACCAGTTAAGAGCTATGGTCCGCACCAGCGGGGCGCATCAGACCAATGCCGAGGCGCCGGAATCCGCGGAAGAGCTCTGCGCCAAGTGCGACCCCTACGCCGAGGAGTGGAAGGCCACAGCCGATCAAGTCTGGGCCAGCCAGACCCACAAGAAACCCTCTTACGAGAACTACACCAGGGAGAAGAGGGAGAATCCCAACCTGGCCGGATTCGAACACGCGGACGGCTCTAAGAAGGTGACCCTGTCCGTCCGGTAAATTCGCCGACAGGGCTTAATGGATCCAAAAATCATATCAGAATATAAGAGACCCCGATGATCGGACGCTGAAAAAGCGGTCATCGGGGTCTCTTCTCGGACGGGATCTTCTGAATCAAATCTTCTTAAGAGCAAATCTTCTTAAGAGCAAATCTTCTTAAGAGCAAATCTTCTATGGGAACAAATCTTCTATGGGAGTAAATCTTTTATGGGAGCAAATCTTTTATGGGAGCAAATCTTTTGTGGGAGTATATCTTCTTAAAGAGAGAGCAAATCTACTGTGAGAGGCCGGGAAGACCTAGAGGTCAAGGACTCTCGCCCTGCGCCCCTCGAAGACCAGATAGGAGTCAAAGCCCGCCCTCTTAAGGAGGTCTGCGGCGGAGGAGAAGTGGTCTGCCTCTTCCGGGGGATAGTCCGGAGGGATCTCCTCAAAGCCGATTGCCACATGCTCGGGGCTGTGAGCGTCAGCGCCCAGTGTAATCCGGCGACCGCCCAGTTCATGATAGCGTCTTAGAACAAGAAGGTCGGGATTAGGATCCAGCCGGCCCTTGCGGTAGGCACCGGTATTGAGTTCCAGGGCGATGCCTCGCCGGATCAGCTCTCTTAAGATGGCGTCGATCTCTTCCATATAGCCGGCATTTGTATAGACTGTGCTCACGCAGGCAGAGCCGGATTGAGGCGGGAAAGTCCGGTCGGGAAGGGGAGGAAGATAGCGGAGAATATAGTCGAGATGGCCCAGAGAGTCGAAATCCGGGAAGGCCAGGATGTTCTCATAAATCATCCGGTAGTAGCGGCGCAGGCCGGCCTCCAGACCGAATTTCTCGAAGAAGAGGGGGTAATAGGGGTCATAGCCATCCACCACATGGGTGGAGCCGATCACATAGTCGAAGGGATAGCGGTGGACCAGCCGCCTGTGGCGGTCGGCAAGATGGGGCTGAAGTCCCAGCTCAATTCCGAAGTAAATGTGAAAATCACCGGCATTGTACTTGTCCTGCATCCTTTGGACAGCAGCGGCATAGGAATCCAGGTCCAGATCAAAGAGACCCGGAGTCTCGCGGTAGTCCCAGTCCAGGTGGTCGGTGAAGCAGATGCCGGACAGGCCCTTAGCCCTCGCTGAGAGGACCATCTGCTCCATGGGAGCCTGCGAATCCCCGGAAAAACTTGTGTGCATGTGACAGTCATAGAGAATCCCCGGATTCATTTTCTGAAACCTCCTCGGCAAGAGTGTGGCAGTGACAACCCTTATCATATCGCATACTCATGGATTTCGCATGGGAAACAAGCTTGAATAGGAACCGGATGTATATGTTAAGAAATTAACAAAGTCATGAGACAGACTTGAAATAGGCCGTAGCATTGGGTACAATAATAGCCGATTACAAACTATGTTTGTACAGCATAAGTTTCTACATTAGGAGGAGACAAAATGGCAGTAAGAGTAGCAATTAATGGATTTGGCCGTATCGGTCGTCTCGCGTTCAGACAGATGTTCCAGGCTGAGGGCTTTGATATCGTTGCAATCAACGACCTGACCTCTCCCGAGATGCTCGCATACCTCTTGAAGTACGATTCCTCACAGGGTCGTTACGCCAAGGCAGAGACCGTGACCAACTCCGATCACTCCATCACTGTAGACGGCCATGAGATCGAGATCTACAAGGAGGCTGACGCCCACAATCTTCCCTGGGGCAAGCTTGATGTAGACGTTGTTCTCGAGTGCACCGGTTTCTACACCTCTAAGGATAAGGCACAGGCTCACATTGATGCCGGCGCCAAGAAGGTTGTTATCTCTGCTCCCGCAGGAAGCGACTTGAAGACCATTGTCTACAACACCAACCATGAGACGCTGACCGCAGATGATCACATCATCTCAGCGGCATCCTGCACCACCAACTGCCTGGCTCCCATGGCCAAGGCTCTGAACGAGCTGGCTGCAATCCAGTCCGGTATCATGGTCACCATCCACGCTTATACCGGTGATCAGATGATCTTAGACGGCCCCCAGCGCAAGGGTAACTTCCGCCGCTCTCGTGCCGCCGCAGTGAATATTGTTCCCAACTCCACCGGTGCTGCCAAGGCAATCGGCCTGGTTGTTCCCGAGCTGAACGGCAAGCTCATCGGGTCTGCCCAGCGTGTACCCGTTCCGACCGGCTCCACCACGATCCTCACCGCTGTTGTCAAGGGCAAGGTCAGCGTTGATGAGATCAATGCCAAGATGAAGTCTGCAGCAACGGAGTCCTTCGGCTACAATGAGGACCAGATCGTATCCAGCGATATTGTGGGCATGACCTACGGTTCTCTCTTCGATGCTACGCAGACCTCTGTTGTAGCTATGGAGGACGGCAATTCCGAGGTACAGGTTGTCTCCTGGTATGACAATGAGAACTCCTTCACCTCAAATATGTGCAGAACGATCAAGTACTTCGCTAAGTTCCTGAACAAGTAATTCATACTTAGACCTTATGGGGGTCCGGCTTTGGGCCGGGTCCCTTTTTTCAACTCGGAGGGAATCAAAATGGGTTTAAACAAGAAGACAATTGACGATATTTCCGTCAAGGGCAAGAGAGTCCTGGTTCGCTGTGATTTCAATGTCCCCATGAAGGGGACGGAGATCACCGACATCAACCGGCTGGTTGCTGCCCTCCCCACGATCAAGAAGCTGATCGCTGACGGCGGCAAGGTGATCCTCTGCTCTCACCTGGGCAAGGTGAAGACAGAAGAGGATAAGAAGACCAAGAGCCTGGCTCCTGTCGCAAAGAAGCTGGCGGAGCTCCTGGGACAGACCGTGACCTTTGCTGCGGATCCGGAAGTGGTAGGCCCCAACGCCCGCGCGGCGGTTTCCGCAATGAAGGACGGAGATGTGATTCTCCTTGAGAACACCAGATTCCGCCCGGAGGAGACCAAGAACGGAGAGGCTTTCTCCAGGGATCTGGCTTCTCTTGCAGACGTCTTTGTCAATGACGCCTTCGGCACCGCCCACAGGGCTCACTGCTCCAATGTCGGCGTCACCGATTTTGTCAAGGGAGACTGCGTGGTAGGCTACCTGATGCAGAAGGAGATTGATTTCCTGGGCAATGCGGTCGAGAACCCGGTCCGCCCCTTTGTCGCTATCCTGGGCGGAGCCAAGGTCGCCGACAAGCTCAATGTAATCAGCAATCTTCTGGACAAGTGCGACACCCTGATCATCGGCGGCGGAATGGCCTATACCTTCCTCAAGGCCCAGGGGAAGGAGATCGGGATCTCCATGCTCGATGAGTCTAAGATCGACTACTGCAGAGAGATGATGGAGAAGGCTGAGAAGATGGGCAAGAAGCTCCTTCTTCCCCTGGACGCGAATACCATCGCGGCCTTCCCTGACCCCATTGATGCGCCGATTGAGACCCTTCTCGTTGACGCGGATGCCATGCCTGCAGACCGCGAGGGGGCGGATATCGGTCCCAAGACCCAGGAGCTCTATGCCAAGACCATTGCAGAGGCTAAGACGGTCGTCTGGAACGGACCGATGGGAATCTTCGAGAACCCCATCCTTGCGGCAGGCACGCTCGCAGTGGCACAGGCTATGGCTGATTCAGACGCGACCACGATCATCGGCGGCGGGGACTCCGCAGCTGCAGTGAACCAGATGGGACTGGGCGACAAGATGAGCCACATTTCCACCGGCGGCGGGGCCTCTCTCGAATTCCTCGAGGGCAAGGAGCTTCCCGGTGTTGCTGCTGCAGATGACAAGGACTGAGACAAGAAAGGGTGTTTCGTATGAGCAGACGTAAGATTATTGCCGGAAACTGGAAGATGAACCAGACTCCCAGCCAGGCGCTTGAGTTGGTTGAGACCTTAAAGCCCCTGGTGGCAAACGAGGATGTGGATGTCGTTTACTGTGTTCCGGCCATTGATATTGTTCCGGTGGTCAATGCGGTCAAGGGAACAAATGTCAAGGTCGGCGCCGAGAATATGTATATCGAGGAGAAGGGAGCCTACACCGGTGAGATCGCTCCCGCCATGCTGACCGATGCGGGTGTGGACTACGTGATCATCGGTCACTCTGAGAGAAGAGAGTACTTCGGAGAGGATGACGCCTTCCTCAACAAGAAGGTGCTCAAGGCACTGGAGCACGGTCTTACCCCCATTCTCTGCTGCGGCGAGAGCTTAGAGCAGAGAGAATCCGACGTGACACTCGACTGGATCCGCCTGCAGATCAAGTCTGACCTGCAGGGCGTGAGCGCTGAGCAGGCATCTACCATGGTCATCGCCTATGAGCCCATCTGGGCGATCGGTACCGGCAGGACGGCGACGAGCGATCAGGCGGAAGAAGTCTGCGCCGCAATTCGCAAGACCATCGCGGAGATCTACGACGCAGATACTGCAGAGAAGATTCGCATCCAGTACGGCGGTTCCATGAAGGCCGCCAACTGCAAGGAATTGCTTGCCAAGCCCAATATCGACGGCGGTCTGATCGGAGGAGCTTCTCTGACGGAGGAGTTCGCCGCGATTGTAAACTACAACAAGTAATCGGTCGGAATCGGACGGATCAAGAATCGAAGCCGCACAGGGAGGGGATCTCCGTGCGGCTTCTTTGTGCTATAATGGGTCGGGTTATATCTTTAGACTCTGCGAAAGAAAGAGGTTTGAGATGGCAAAGAGACCAATTGTACTGATGATTATGGATGGATTCGGGATCACGGACAAGACCGAGGGAAATGCGGTGAAGATGGCGAATACACCTGTGCTTGATGATCTGATGGCCAAGTGTCCCTATCAGCTGGGCTACGCCTCCGGGCTCGCCGTAGGTCTTCCGGACGGACAGATGGGCAATTCCGAGGTCGGTCATATGAATATGGGGGCCGGCCGCATCGTCTACCAGGAGCTGACCAGGATCTCCAAGGCCATTGCCGATGGTGATTTTTTCAAGAATGAGGAACTTCTGAAGGCCTTCGACAATGCCAGGGTCAATGGGGGAGCCGTCCATCTCTTCGGACTTCTCTCCACCGGCGGAGTCCACTCACATATCGAGCATTTGATTGGCCTGCTTGAGATGGCAAAGAGAGAGGAAGTTGACAAGGTCTATGTACACGCCTTCTTGGATGGCCGTGATACGCCGCCCACCTCAGCTCTGGGCTTCGTCAAGGAGCTGGAGGAGGAGATGGCCAGGATCGGAGTCGGCCGCATCGCCTCTCTGTCCGGCCGCTACTATGCCATGGACCGGGATAATCGCTGGGATCGTGTAGAGAAGGCCTACCGCATCCTGGTAGCTGCCGACGGCAACCGGGCCAAGTCTGCCTCCGAGGCCCTCAAGGCCTCTTATGCGGCTGACGTCAACGATGAGTTCGTTGTACCAACGGCCATCATTCCGGACGGGCAGGAGCCGGCGACGGTCAAGGACGGCGACTCCGTGATCTTCTTCAACTTCCGTCCCGACCGAGCCCGCGAGATGACCCGGGTCTTCTGCTCGGATGATTTTGACGGATTTGACCGGGGGAACCGGGTCAAGACCACCTTTGTCACCTTTACGGACTACGATGAGACCATCCCCAACAAGCTGGTCGCCTTTAAGAAGGAGACGATTGACAATACCTTCGGCCAGTACCTGGCCGATCACAAGATGACCCAGGCCAGGATCGCAGAGACCGAGAAGTACGCCCACGTCACCTTCTTCTTTAACGGCGGTGTGGAGGAGCCCAATGAGGGAGAGGATCGAATCCTGGTCAAGAGCCCCAAGGTCGCGACCTATGACCTGCAGCCGGAGATGTCCGCCCCTGAAGTCTGCGACAAGCTCTGCGCAGCGATTACATCGGGCAAGTACGACGCGATCATTATCAACTTCGCCAATCCGGACATGGTCGGCCATACCGGGGTTATTCCTGCGGCCATCAAGGCAGTTGAGACGGTTGACACCTGCGTCGGCAAGGCGGTCGAGGCGGTTAAGTCGGTGGACGGAATCATGTTCATCTGTGCCGACCACGGCAACTGTGAGAAGATGATCGACTACGACACCAAGCAGCCCCATACGGCGCACACCACCAACCCGGTTCCCTTTATCCTGGTGAACGCGGATCCCTCCTATGATCTGCAGGAGGGAGGCAAGCTCTGCGATATCATCCCCACCCTGATCGACCTGATGGGAATGGAGCAGCCGGCTGAGATGACAGGACATTCTCTCCTGGTGCGCAGGTAATTGCCGTCGAATCGGCGGAACAGCATTGTAATCGGGGCACGGATTCCAAGCCGAATCCGTGTCCTTTTGCCTGAGACAGGACAGGTTCTTATCGGACCTATTATGATTTCTAATATAAGGATATTGATTGATCAATGTCCTCCGGGGACTGCTATAATAGCCGCGTACTCAGTTCATTAAGAAGAGAAAAATGCAGCGCAAGGAGGCGGCAATGAGCGACTTAAAGCCCATCATGGAAGGGAAGGTTCGCGAGGTATATGACAATGGGGACAGTATTATCATGTACGCCACCGATCGGATCTCGGCCTTTGACGTGATCTTGAAGAACAAGATCACCGGCAAGGGGGCAGTTCTGACCCAGATGTCCAAGTTCTGGTTTGATTACAGCTCCGATATAGTGGGAAACCACATGTTATCCACCGATCCGTCGGATATGCCGGAGTTCTTCCAGAGACCGGAGTACGCCGGCCGTCTGATGAAGTGCAGGAAATTGACCATGCTCCCGATCGAGTGCATTGTCCGCGGCTACATCACCGGGTCTGGATGGGCCTCATACCAGGAGAACGGCAGGGTCTGCGGGATCCGGCTTCCCGAGGGACTCAGAGAGTCGGATCGGTTGGAGGAGCCCATCTACACCCCCTCGACAAAGGCGGAATACGGACTGCACGATGAGAATATCCCCTATGAGAGGTCCGTCGAGATTCTGGAGGGACTCTACCCGGGCAGGGGAGCAGACTACGCCGGGCAGATCAGGGATTACACCCTGGCCCTCTACAAGAAGTGCGCTGACTATGCCCTGACCAGGGGGATTATTATTGCCGACACCAAGTTCGAGTTCGGTCTGGATGAGCAGGGACAGGTCCTTCTGGCCGATGAGATGCTGACACCGGATTCATCCCGCTTCTGGCCTTTGGAGGGCTACAAGCCCGGTCAGAGTCAGCCCTCTTTCGACAAGCAGTATGTCAGAGACTGGCTTCGGGCCAATCCCGAGAGCGATTACCTCCTGCCGGACGACATCATCGCAAAGACCATTGACAAGTATCTTGAGGCCTACGAGCTCTTGACGGGGGCTCCGCTTCGTATATAATTTCCTATAAATTCGTTCATAGATGGGGTTTCGGACGGGATCCCATCTTTTCTTTATTTGATCGAGGACAAATGCTTGATAGAGAGTAAATCAGACCTGACATATGACGATAAGTCCATCCATGACGAGTGCGGTGTCATCGGAATGTATGACTTTGACCACGGGGATGTGGCCAGCTCCATTTACTATGGGCTCTTCGCCCTCCAGCACAGGGGGCAGGAGTCCTGCGGTATTGCCGTCTCAGATACCCGGGGACCCAAGGGAAACATGCTCTCCCATAAGGGGATGGGGCTTGTCAATGAGGTCTTTGACAATGAAAAGCTGGCCGATCTCCGGGGAGATATCGGGGTGGGTCACGCCAGATATTCCACGGCGGGAGAGTCCACCCATGCCAACGCCCAGCCCCTGGTCCTGAACTATATCAAGGGCACCCTGGCCCTGGCCCATAACGGCAACCTGGTCAACGCCAATGAATTAAGATCCAGGCTCTCCGAGACGGGAGCTATCTTCCAGACCACCATCGACACGGAGACCATCGCCTATCTGATCGCCAGACATCGGATCCACTCCGCCTCAGTCGAAGAGGCGGTCTCCAAGACGATTGACGACCTGAAGGGAGCTTACTCCCTGGTCATTGCAAGCCCGAGAAAGCTGATTGCCGCCAGAGACCCCTTTGGCTTCAAGCCCCTTTGCATCGGAAGGAGAGACAAGACCTATGTGGTCTCCTCGGAGTCCTGCGCCCTGGACACCATCGGGGCAGACTACATCCGCGATGTCCTGCCGGGGGAGATTGTCACCATCAGTCCGGAGGGCGGCATCCAATCGGACACCAGCCACTGCCTCCCCGAGGACAGGGCAGGCAGATGCATCTTCGAGTACATTTATTTCTCCCGGCCCGACTCTATGATTGACGGCATGTCAGTCTATGAGGCGAGAATCCGTGCAGGCCGCTATCTGGCCCAGGATTCTCCCGTAGAGGCGGACCTGGTGGTCGGGGTCCCGGAGTCCGGCAATGCGGCGGCCATGGGCTACGCCGTGGAGTCAGGCATTCCTTACGGGACGGCCTTTTACAAGAATTCCTATGTGGGAAGGACCTTTATCAAACCCAAGCAGAACGCCAGAGAGTCCTCGGTCCGCGTCAAGCTGAATCCCATCCGGTCGGTTGTGAAGGACAAGCGAATCATCATGATCGACGATTCCATTGTCCGGGGAACGACGTCCGGGCAGATCGTCTCAATGCTCAAGGAGGCCGGGGCCAAAGAGGTGCACGTCCGCATTTCCTCGCCTGCCTTTCGCTATCCCTGTTATTTCGGGATTGATGTGCCGGCCAGAGACCAGCTGATCGCCTATCAGAGAAGTGAAGAGGACATCAGAGAACTTTTGGGAGCCGATTCCCTGGCCTATCTCAAGCTGGACCGCCTGAGTCAGCTGGTGGATGGCCTTAGTATATGCAGGGGTTGTTTCACCGGCACCTATCCGGTGGACCCGCCCAAGGAGGATATCCGGGGCAAGTTCGACGCCTAGGGTCTCAAGGAGAACCGCCAAACCAGGATAAAGGAGATACAGATACAGAGTCGGCCCTGTGGAGGGCCTTGCAGAGGAAGGAGATCCGATGAGCACAGATCGATATGAGAGCCCCCTGTCCCAGCGCTACGCCAGCAAGGAGATGCAGTACATCTTCTCCCAGGACATGAAATTCTCTACCTGGAGGCGGCTCTGGATTGCTCTGGCAGAGACAGAGATGGAACTTGGTCTGTCCCGGCAGGGAAAAGCAGTGATCAGCCGGGAGATGATTGATGAATTAAAGAGCCATGTCACAGACATCAACTATGAGGTCGCAAGAGAGCGCGAGAAGCTGGTCCGCCATGATGTCATGAGTCATGTCTACGCATACGGACAGCAGTGCCCCAAGGCGGCCGGAATCATCCATCTGGGGGCGACTTCCTGCTATGTCGGGGACAACACCGATATCATTATCATGCGCGATGCCCTGACTCTGATCCGCAAGAAACTGCTCAATGTCATCGCCGAGCTGGCGCATTTTGCCGATCGTTATAAGGACCTTCCGACCCTGTCCTTCACCCATTTCCAGCCTGCCCAGCCCACGACCGTGGGCAAGAGGGCGACGCTCTGGATCAATGAGTTCGTGATGGACTTAGAAGACCTGGATTATGTTCTGTCCGGCCTCAAGCTCCTGGGCTCCAAGGGCACCACCGGAACCCAGGCCTCTTTCCTGGAGCTCTTTGACGGCGATCAGGAGACAATCGACAAGATCGATCCCATGATTGCCCGGAAGATGGGCTTTTCATCCTGCTATCCGGTGTCCGGACAGACCTATTCCCGCAAGGTTGACACCAGGGTTTTGAATATTCTGGCGGGAATTGCTGCGTCCGCGACCAAGATGACCAATGACATCCGCATGCTGCAGCACATGAAGGAGGTCGAGGAACCCTTCGAGAAGAACCAGATCGGGTCATCCGCCATGGCCTATAAGAGAAATCCCATGCGGTCCGAGCGCATCGCCTCCCTGTCCCGCTATATCATTGCCGATGCGCTCAATCCGGCAATGACTTCTGCGACCCAGTGGTTTGAGAGAACGCTTGATGATTCCGCCAATAAGCGCCTGTCCATTCCGGAGGGCTTTCTTGCCTGCGATGGGGTCCTGGACCTCTGCATCAATGTCGTGGACGGACTGGTCGTCTATCCCAAGGTGATCGAGAAGCACCTGCGGGCAGAACTTCCCTTCATGGCGACGGAGAACATCATGATGGATGCGGTCAAGAGGGGGGGAGACCGTCAGGCCCTCCACGAGCGGATCCGTCAGCTGTCCATGGAGGCCGGAAGGAAGGTCAAGACCGAGGGCAAGGACAACGATCTGCTGGAACGGATCGCAGCTGACAAGGAGACCTTCGGCATGGATCTGGCTGACCTGGAGAACCACATGGAGGGAATTCGCTATGTGGGACGGGCGCCCCGCCAGGTGGATGTATATCTTTCCGATGTGATTCAACCGCTCCTGGACGCGAACGCAGACCTTCTCGGCCTGACCGCCGAGATTCAGGTCTAACGCAATTCTCTGATGAAATTCTTCTCTTGGTCTGACAACAACAAAATTCTTCAAGAAAAAACCGGGCCATTTTGAGAAGAGATGTTAAAATCGGTAAATCAATCTCATCCGGGATTGTCTATAATAGAGGACGCCGACAAGCGACGCGCTTGTCCGGGCGCAGGAGAAAGGACGGTAATTATGAAGTTTCAATCAGCATATCTGCAGGGTATCTATGACGGTCTTGTCGAGAGAAACGGACAAGAGGCAGAATTCCTCGAGGCGGCGGGAGAGGTCCTAAGCTCCCTGGAGCCGGTGGTCGCAGCCAATCCTAGGCTGGAAGAAGAGGGCGTGATTGAGCGCCTGGTTGAGCCGGAGCGGGTGATCATGTTCCGTGTTCCCTGGGTGGATGATGCTGGAAAGGTCCGGGTGAACCGGGGCTACCGGGTGCAATTCAACTCGGCCATCGGACCCTACAAGGGGGGCTTGCGTCTTCATCCCTCCGTCAACCTGTCCATCATCAAATTTCTGGGCTTTGAGCAGATCTTCAAGAATGCCTTGACGACGCTTCCGATCGGAGGAGGCAAGGGCGGATCCGACTTTGACCCCAAGGGGAAGTCTGACCGCGAGATCATGCGCTTCTGCCAGTCATTTATGACGGAATTACAAAGACACATCGGACCGGATACCGATGTTCCTGCCGGAGACATCGGCGTTGGAGCCCGTGAGATCGGCTACCTCTACGGCCAGTACAAGAGACTGCGCAATGAGTTCACCGGAGTTCTGACCGGCAAGGGTCTAAGCTACGGCGGCTCACTGGCCCGCACCGAGGCGACCGGTTACGGCCTCTGCTATTATAGCCAGGAGATGCTCTCCGTCATGAAACAGGACTCGCTCAAGGGGAAGACCCTTGTCATCTCCGGGTCAGGCAATGTCGCAATCTATGCGGCGCAGAAGGCGATGGAGCTCGGAGCCAAGGTAGTGACCATGTCCGACTCCAACGGATATGTCTATGATCCCGATGGAATCAAGCTCGATGTCGTCAAGCAGATCAAGGAAGTTGAGCGCGGACGCATCCGGGAATATGCCAAGAGGGTTCCGTCTGCCGAGTATCATGAGGGATGCTCCGGCGTCTGGACCGTCAAGTGCGATGTGGCCTTCCCCTGTGCCACCCAGAATGAACTGTCTGAGGAGTCCGCTAAAGCCCTGATCGCCAACGGAGTTATGGCAGTCGCTGAGGGAGCCAATATGCCCTGCCTTCCCGGAGCGGTTGAGGCCTTCCGGAAGACGGGTGTCCTCTTCGGGCCCGCCAAAGCGGCAAATGCGGGCGGCGTCGCTACGTCTGCCCTGGAAATGTCCCAGAATTCCGAGCGCCTGCACTGGACCTTCGAGGAGACGGATCGGAAGCTGCATGAAATTATGATCCGGATCTTTCACGCCTCTTATGATGCGGCAAAGAAATACGGTATGGATGGGAATCTGGTCGCCGGGGCCAACATAGCCGGTTTCGAGAAGGTGGCCGAGGCCATGCTTGCGCAGGGAATCGCCTATTGATTTCCTCTTTCGCCCTGCGAGGGAGAAGGGGAGCAAGTCAGAGATTCTTTTTGACAGGCTCCTCTTTTCTATGCTATATTAATTTCTGTTGTGTACAGAGCAATATCAGATGACCGCTTGCATAGGAGTATTTTCAGATGACTGCAGTTCTTAAAATCGTTCTGACAGTGATTTTCGTCATTGTCTGTATTGTATTGAATATTGTAATTCTGAGCCAGGAAGGCAAGGACGCCGGACTTGGATCCCTGAGCGGACAGATGTCCAACACGGACTCTTACTGGAGCAAGAACAAGGGTCGGTCTCGCGAGGGCGTCCTCATCAAGCTGACGACCTTTCTGGTGGTCTTATATTTCATTGTTTCCGCAGTCTTGAACATGGGAATATTCAATTAAGAGAAGCGGATACATATCTGTGGCTGTAAATACGGGCCGATCATCATATATCGCATAGGCAGCTTTTGTGCGGCCGCGTAGTATGATGGTCGGCTCTCCTTATTTGGAGATAGACCATGTCGCTTGTCGGCGTGCGGATGATAGGAGAGATGCGTGACATATCGAGCAGGAAGCGGGGAGAAACGAAGAGAAACAAGAGGATCTGAGGGCAGGAGAGGCCAATGGCAAGAGGAAGAATTGAGCCGGATCCGGCATAAGCTATTTTCCTTTATCTGTGATGACGTCTATGTTCCCATGAAGGCCAAAGAACTGGAGCATCTTTTGGATGTTCCTTCAGACAAGAAGGAGATCTTCGAGCAGGCCCTGGAGGATCTTGTGGCCATGAAAAAGCTTGAGATCAATGGGCATGGGAGGTATCGCAAGTCTACGGCGGGACCGATCGAGGGAACATTTACGGCCAACGCCAAGGGCTTCGGCTTCGTCACGGTTGAGGGACAGGATGAGGACTATTTTGTGCCCAGAGACTATATCGGCGGTGCCTTCCACGGAGACCTTGTTCGGATTTCCATCGTAAAGCGCGGCGATGACCAGGGACATCGGGCGGAGGCAAAGGTCACGAAGGTCTTGAACCGGGGGATCAAGAGCCTGGTCGGGACCTTTGAACTGAGTCGGAAGGGGACCTTCGGTTTCGTAGAGCCGGATCTGAAGAAAATTCCCGGGGATATCTTTATTCCTTCCTCCAAGACCAGGGGGGCGATCACGGGAGACAAGGTCCTGATCGACATTGTAGATTACGGGACCAAGGGCAAGGGACCGGAGGGTGTTGTCGCGGAGATTATCGGTCACAAGGGAGACAAGGGGGTGGATGTCCTGTCCGCCCTGCGCTCCTATGATATACCCATAGACTTCCCTGAACCTGTGACAGAGGAGGCCGACCGTGTCGCGTGCCCCATCCCGGAGGGAGAGATTGCAAGAAGACGCGACCTTCGGGGGATTCCCATGGTGACCATTGACGGGGAGACTTCCAAGGACCTGGATGATGCCGTCAGTCTCGCAAGAGAGGGAGACGGATACCGGCTTGGGGTTCATATCGCAGATGTCTCCCACTATGTGAGAGAGGGGACAGCCCTGGACAAGGAGGCCTTTCGGCGGGGAACCTCCATCTACGTGGTGGACCGGGTGGTACCCATGCTGCCTGCGGCCTTGTCCAACGGCATGTGTTCTCTCAATGCGGGGGAAGATCGGCTGGCGCTCTCCTGTCTCATGAAGATCAATTCTCTGGGACAGGTCGTCGACTATGAGATTGTCGAGTCGGTCGTTCATATTGATCGAAGGATGACCTATACCGATGTACAGGCCGTTCTCGACGGGGATGGCGGGGCCTGCAGCAGATACTCTGATTTCGTGGATAGCTTCCGCCTCATGCTTGAACTGTCCGAGAAGATCCGGGCGATCCGGACGGCCAGGGGGGCCATTGACTTCGACTTCCCGGAGACAGATATTATTCTGGATGAGAGAGGGAGAGCGGTCGATCTGAGACAGCATCCCAGAAACCAGGCGACCATGCTGATCGAGGACTTCATGCTCTCGGCCAATGAGTCTGTGGCCAGGGAGTTCGCCCGGCGCAAGGTCCCCTTCCTCTATCGGACACATGACAAGCCGGATGCGGAGCGCCTCCGCAATCTTGCGACCTACCTGGGCGCCCTTGGCTATGTCATGCACTCGGATCCTGACCGGATTCGTCCGATTGAGATTCAAAACATTATGTCGCAGATCGCCGGCAAAGCGGAAGAGAGGGCCATTTCAACCATTGTCCTCCGATCGATGCAACAGGCCAAGTACACAACCGACTGTATCGGCCACTTCGGACTTGCGGCCAAGTTCTACTGCCATTTCACATCCCCGATCCGCCGTTATCCGGACCTCATGATTCATCGGATCATCAAGGAAGTGATCACAGGTCAATTCTCAGATGACCGGGCGGCCCACTATGAGGACCTGATGCCTACCGTTGCCGTCGAGACTTCCAGGCTTGAGCGGCGGGCAGTTGAGATCGAGCGGGATATCGACCGGATGAAGAAGGTTGAGTACATGGAGGGCCATGTGGGAGAGACTTATGAGGGAATCATCTCCGGAGTCACCGGCTGGGGACTCTATGTAGAGCTTCCAAATTCCGTTGAGGGATTGATTCCGGTCGCTACTCTGACTGATGACTACTATGAGTTCTCCGAAGACAGCTATGAGCTGATCGGGGAGCGCTTCAACAGGCACTTCAAACTGGGACAGGCGGTCAGAGTGCTGGTGTCCTCTGTCAGCGCCAAGGCATCAACCATAGATTTTGAACTGCTCGGGTGAGGTGAGTTATGGCAGATACAAGTTATACCCATTTGATTGCCAGCAACAAGAAGGCCCGGCACGACTACTTTCTGGATGAGTTCTATGAGGCAGGCATCGAGCTTGCGGGGACAGAGGTCAAGTCTCTTCGCACGGGCAAGTGCTCGATCAAGGAGGCCTGGGTTCGGATCCAAAACGGTGAGGTCTTCCTCTATCAGATGCACATCTCTCCCTATGAGAAGGGAAATATCTTCAACAGAGATCCCCTTCGGCCCAGGAAGCTTCTCCTTCACAAGACGGAGATCCGCAAGCTGGAGCAGAAGATGAAGCTGAAGGGCTACACCATTGTCCCCGTCCGGGTCTACTTCAAGAAGAGCCGGGCCAAGGTGGAGATCGCCCTGGCCCGGGGCAAGAAGCTCTATGACAAGCGGGCAGATATGGCAAAGAAAGACCAGGAGCGTCAGGTCCAGAGGGAATTCAAGATCCGCAATCTGTCCTAAGGGTCAGTGAAGGATGGTCAGTGAAGGAT
>NZ_DBHIDN010000015.1:0-38995 GCF_057251025.1 Shuttleworthella sp. | reverse complement strand
TCTATTTACAAGGCTTTGAAGGGGTTTTCATCAACACGTTTTGTCCTATAACTCGAATAAAAGCGGTTTACTGGTGGTGTTACATGCACTCACCAGAACCGCTTTCATTGTCTGAAATATTAAATATAATGCCCACTGACAAGAGCATAGCTGCCATATACAAAAAGATGAGTGAGAAGCAAAAACTAGAAAAAAGCCTCTCGATATGGGGAGATGCTATTGTTTGGAGCGACTTCCATAAGGTGGACAGATTCTATGATCAATGGGATTAGCCATCAACACGTTTTGTCCTATAACCCTACATGAAGAGCCCTCCGGGGCGATGGGGCAAGCTGCTTGATCCATCGCCCCGGAGGGCTTTTTTTATTCGTTGGAATTGTAATTCTTATTATTTCAAAAACATGTGGAAGGGGATCTGCCGGGAGATCACTTGGTCAGAGCCAGCATGATCTGATTGGACCTTGCGATGAAGGCCGTCATTTCCTCAGGAGACAGGGGATGATTGGCCAGGGCAGCCAGGTCATAGAGTTGGCGGCAGAAGTCCTCGGCACAGTCCGCCTGGGGATGCCGGAAGAGGTAGTCCACCAGCTCGTTTCCGACATTGAGCACCAGGGTCTCATTGCCGGGGAACATCTTGGGATCCATGCCGGCCATGCCGTACATCTTCATCATATCCTGCATGCGGCGGCCCTCCTCTTCCTGGGTCAGGAGAGAGGAGACGGAGGCATCCTTGAACTTGGCGACGGAGACAGACAGCTTGTCGTTGCCGACTGCCTTGCGGAAGAGGGCGGTCAGAGCGTCATTGGCCTCCTTTAAGTCCTCATCGGAGACATCCTCTGTCATAGAATCGGTCAGGTCAGAGTCGATGCGCTTGAAGCGGTAGTGGTCATTGCGCTGCTCCAACTGTGTGATGAAGGAGGAGTCGATGGTCGTGTTCAGGATCACGGCATCCATGCCCTGGGCCCTGAACATATTGATGTACTGGATCTGCTGCTGCTCATCCGTGACATAGTAGACGGTCTTCTTGTCAGCTTCTGCCGGAGTCTCGGCAGGGTCCGTCGCCTCTTTGGGATCTGCCTGGGCCTCGGCGGAATCTTCCGCAGCCTCTTTAGAATCCGCCTGTGTCTGAGCAGAGTCTTCCTCAGTTTTCTCATCGGGCTTGACTAAGAGGTCAGGCAGGGTCCGGAATTTGCCCTCGATGTCCTTGAAGAGGATGTAGTCGTTCATGCGGTCGCAGAACTTATTGTCTCTGAGACAGCCGTACTTGATGAAGGGGGCGATGTCCTCCCAGTACTTCTCATAATTTTCCCGGTCCGTCTTGCAGAGACCGGACAGCTTGTCCGCAACCTTCTTGGAGATGTAATCGGCGATCTTGCGTACAAAGCCGTCGTTCTGCAGGGCAGAGCGGGAGACGTTGAGGGGGAGGTCCGGACAGTCGATCACACCCTTTAGGAGGAGGAGATACTCCGGGATGACCTCCTTGATATTGTCTGCGACAAAGACCTGATTGTTGTAGAGCTTGATCGTCCCCTCGATGGATTCGTACTCGCTGTTGATGCGGGGGAAGTAGAGGATGCCCTTGAGGTTGAAGGGGTAGTCCATGTTGAGATGAATCCAGAAGAGGGGCTCCTTGTAATCCATGAAGACTTTGCGGTAGAAGGCGCGGTACTCCTCATCACTGCAGTCGGACGGAGTTTTCGCCCAGAGGGGATTGGTGTCATTGAGGGGGACGGGCCGCTTGACGATCTTGCGCCGGTCTCTGGCGGGAGAGACTTCCACGGTCTCCTTGCTTCCGTCCTCCTTCTCCTTCTCCTCGTACTTGGCATCCTCATGGATCTCCTCAACGACCTGATCGGTCTCCAGGAGATCAGAGGCATCGATGGTCTCATACTCCTCGGGGGCATTGGCCTTGTTCAGGTAGATCTCCGTGGGCATGAAGGAGCAGTACTTCTCGATCACCTCACGAACCTTGTACTCGTTGGAGAATTCCAGACAGTCCTCATTCAAGTGCAGAGTGACCCTGGTGCCGACCTGCGAATAATCACCGTCCTCCATCCGGTACCGGGTGCCGCCGTCGCAGATCCAGTGAACCGGATCTGCCCCCTCCTGGCAGGACAGGGAGTCAATCTCCACCCGGTCTGCGACCATGAAGGCGGAGTAGAAGCCAAGGCCGAAATGCCCGATGATCTGGTCCTCGGAAGTCTTGTCCTTATACTTGTTGAGGAAATCCGTCGCACCGGAGAAGGCGATCTGGTTGATGTACTTGTCCAGCTCGTCAGCCGTCATGCCGATCCCGTTGTCCACAAAGACCAGGGTCTTGTCCTCCGGATTGACAGTGACCTGTATTCTCGCCTTGTAGTCCAAGGGGAGAGAGACCTCTCCCATAATATCCAGCTTGTGCAGCTTGGAAATCGCATCGCAGCCATTGGAGATCAGCTCGCGGATGAAGATATCGTGATCCTCATAGAGCCACTTCTTGATGACCGGAAAGATGTTTTCGGATGAAATGGATAAAGAACCTTCTTTTGAACTCATAAATCAATACGCTCCTTAAAATCGTTTTATGAACCGAAGGGAAGAGAGGGATGACCTCCCTCCGACCTACGGTTCCTATTTTAGGTTTCTGATTTTTGCTTGTCAATAGCACTCAAATGAAGAGAGTGCTAGTATCTTCATGCCAAGAGCGGGAAGACCGATCAGGCCATTTTTTTCTCCGCTTCCAGTTCTCTAGCCAGGTTCTTATTGGCCGTGGCCAGCATCAGCTTGATCCGGTTGAGCTGGTTGACCTCAGAGGCGCCGGGATCATAGTCGATGGCGGAGATATTGGCATCGGGGTGGAGCTGACGGATCTTCTTGATGACGCCCTTGCCCACGATGTGGTTGGGCAGGCAGCCGAAGGGCTGGATGCAGATGACGTTCTTGCAGTTGTCATGTACCAGTTCGAGCATCTCCCCGGTCAGGAACCAGCCCTCGCCGGTCTGGTTGCCCAGAGATACGATTTCTCTCGTCCGGTCGGCAGTCTCCTCGATGTGGGCGGGAGGGGTGAAACGGTTGGACTTCTCGAATTCCTGCCGGGCCGTCTTACGGAGCCACTCGAAGAATTTGATTCCCATGTTGCCCATTCTGGCGGACTTCTGCGAAAAGCCGAGGTTCTCAGCCTTGAAGTTGGTGTTGTAGAAGCAGTAGAGGAGGAAGTCAGTCAGGTCCGGCACGACTGCCTCCGCACCCTCATGCTCAAGAACGGACACCAGGTCATTGTTGGCGACGGGATGGTACTTGACCAGGATCTCGCCGACAATGCCGACGCGGGGCTTTCGCATGTCCTCATGGATGGGGAGCTCGTCGAAATCCCGGATGATCTGACGGCACATCTGCTTGTACCTGCGGTGGGAGAGAAGCTTCTTATCCGAACCGACAAAGTCCTTCACCTTCTTGGCCCAGCTCTCATGGAGGGCATTGGCGGAACCGGGGACCAGCTCATAGGGGCGGACCCGGTAGAGACAGCGGAGGAATATATCGCCGAACATCAGAGCATAGAGACCCCGCTGGATGAGAGAGGGCGTGAAGGAGAATCCCGGGTTCGGTTCCAGGCCGCTCAGGTTGATTGAGATGACAGGCACATTGGGATAGCCGGCCTTGATGAGGGCCCGGCGGATGAAACCGATATAGTTGGATGCCCGGCAGCCGCCTCCGGTCTGGGAGATCAGGATGGCAGTCCGGTCCATATCGTACTTGCCCGACTTGACGGCGGCCATGAACTGGCCGACGACGATCAAAGAGGGGTAGCAGGCATCGTTGTTGACATATTTGAGCCCCACATCGACGCATTCTCTGGCGGGAACGTCGGGGACCACCAGGTTGTAGCCGGCGGCATTGAAGGCCGGCATGAGCAGGTCGAAGTGGATGGGACTCATCTGGGGAGCCAGAATGGTGTACTTGGACTTCATGTCCTTGGTGAAGATCACCCGGTCGTAGGCTGATGACTCCACATGGCGCCGGTCTTTGCGGTCCTCGCGGACGCGGATGGCAGCCAGGAGCGAGCGGAGGCGGATGCGGGCGGCCCCTAAGTTGTTGACCTCATCAATCTTGAGGCAGGTATAGATCTTGCCGGATCCGGTCAGGATGTCAGCCACCTGATCCGTAGTGACGGCATCCAGGCCGCATCCGAAGGAGTTGAGCTGGATCAGGTCCAGATTCTCCTGCTTCTTGACGAAGTTGGCGGCGGCATACATACGGGTGTGGTACATCCACTGGTCCATGACAATGACCGGCCGCTCCTGGTCCAGCTGTCCCAGATGGGAGACAGAGTCCTCCGTCAGAACGGCGATGCCGTAGGAGGTAACCATGTCGGCGATGCCGTGGTTGATCTCCGGGTCGACATGGTAGGGACGGCCCGCTAGAACGATCCCCCGCCTGCCGGTCTCCCGGAGATATTGCAGGACTTCCTCGCCCTTTCTGCGGATGTCGGACCGGGCCTGATCCATCTCAAGCCAGCCGGCATGGGCGGCCCTGCGGATCTCATCTGCGGAGATATCCGGCAGGACTTGGGCGAAGTACTTGATCAGCTGGTCTGTCATGATTTCCTCGGAGGAGAGGGCGACGAAGGGGTTCAGGAAGGGAACCTGACCGCTGCTGATCTCATCCACGTTGTTCCGGATATTCTCCGCATACGAGGTGACAATGGGGCAGTTGTAATTATTGTTGGCGTCCGGGAACTCATTGCGCTCATAGGGGACGTCAGGATACCAGATGGCGTCGACCCCCTTATTGATCAGCCACTGAATATGGCCGTGGGTCAACTTGGCGGGATAGCACTCGGACTCAGACGGAATGGACTCGATTCCAAGCTCGTAAATCTTGCGGTTGGTCATGGGGGAGACCTGGATGCGGAAACCGAGCTCGGTCAGGAAGGTAGCCCAGAGAGGATAGTTCTCATACATGTTGAGGGCTCTCGGGATGCCGATGGTGCCCCGGGTCGCCTCTTCCTTCTTCAGGGGGGCGTAGCGGAAGATCCGCTTGAACTTATAGTCAAAGAGGTTGGGGATGTGGTCCGGGTTCTTCTCAAGACCCAGGCCGCGCTCGCAGCGGTTGCCGGTGATAAAGACCCGGCCGTCGTTGAAGAGGTCTTCAGTCAGAATGCAGTGGTTGTTGCAGAACTGACAGCGGCGGATATTGGTGGAATAGCTAAGGGACCGGATCTGGTCAATCGAGAGCATGCTTGTGGTCTGGTCCTTGGCGTAGCGCTCCCTGGCGATGAGAGCGGCCCCGAAGGCCCCCATGATTCCCGCGATATCGGGGCGGGTGGCGTGGACGCCGGAAATCCGCTCGAAAGCGCGCAAAACCGCATCATTGTAGAAGGTTCCTCCCTGAACCACAACATGCCGGCCCAGGTCGGAGGCATCTGAGAGCTTGATGACCTTGAAGAGGGCGTTCTTGATGACGGAATAGGCCAGTCCGGAGGAAATATCCGCGACAGAGGCGCCTTCCTTCTGCGCCTGCTTGACCTTGGAATTCATGAAGACGGTACAGCGGGTTCCCAGGTCAATGGGCTGCTTGGCATAGCGGGCCTCCTTGGCGAAGTCCTGAATGCTCAGATTCAGTGATTTGGCGAAGGTCTCCAGGAAGGAGCCGCAGCCGGCGGAACAGGCCTCGTTCAGCTGCACGGAGTCGACCATATTGTCCTTGATTTTGATGCACTTCATGTCCTGGCCGCCGATATCCAGGATACAGTCGACCTGGGGATCAAAGTGCTGGGCGGCGTAGAAATGAGCCACGGTCTCCACTTCGCCCTCTTCCAATTTGAGGGCGGATTTCATCAGGGCCTCTCCATAGCCGGTGGAGCAGGCGTGTACGATCCTTGCATCCGCAGGAAGCTTCTCGTAGATCTCCTCTAAGGACCTGCGGGCCGTCTCAAGGGGGTTGCCCTTGTTGTTGGAGTAGAAGGAATAGAGGAGGTCTCCGTCCTCGGATACCAGGGCAAGCTTGGTCGTGGTAGATCCGGAATCAATGCCCAGAAAGGCCCTGCCGTGGTAGTCCTCAAGGGGGGCTGTCTTGACGTGATTGTCCCCGTGAGCGGCCAGAAAATCCCGGTAGTCCGCCTCATCCGCAAAGAGAGGTTCCATGCGGGCAACCTCGATTTCCATCCGGATCTTGTGATTTAACTTGTCCCGGATGGACGCAAGGTCCATGACAACATCTTCATGGCAGTTGAGAGCACTTCCCATAGCTGCGAAGAGATGAGAGTTGTCAGGCATGAGGGCATGGTCTTCATCCAAGTGCAGGGTGCGGACAAAAGCCTGGCGGAGCTGGTCTAAGAAATGGAGGGGACCGCCCAGGAAGGCCACATGACCGCGGATGGGCTTACCGCAGGCCAGGCCGGAGATCGTCTGATTGACGACAGCCTGAAAGATGGAGGCAGCCAGGTCCTCTCTGGTAGCGCCCTCGTTGATCAGGGGCTGGATGTCCGTCTTGGCGAAGACACCGCAGCGGGAGGCGATCTGATAGAGGGACTTGTAGTTCTTGGCGTAGGCGTTGAGGCCGGAGGCGTCTGTCTGAATCAGGGAGGCCATCTGATCAATGAAGGAGCCTGTGCCGCCGGCGCAGACGCCGTTCATGCGCTGCTCGACATTGCCGTTCTCGAAGTAGATGATCTTGGCGTCCTCGCCGCCCAGCTCAATGGCGACATCGGTCTGGGGCAGGAAGGCCTGCAGGGAGCTGGCCACGGCGACAACCTCCTGCTCGAAAGGGATGCCCAGGTGCTTGGCCAGGGTCAGTCCGCCGGATCCGGTGATGACGGGAGATACCCTGACGTCTCCCGTGACAGAAAAGCATTTCTCCACCAGATCTCGCAGGGTCAGGCGGATATTGGCAAAGTGGCGCTCATAATCGGAGAAGAGAAGATGATTTTCTTCATCCAAAAGAGCGATTTTGACGGTGGTGGAACCGATGTCGATTCCGAGCTTGCAGATTCTTTCTTTGGACATGATTACTCCTTCATGTTGTGTCAGGCAATCCGAGCAGGGACCATACGCGTTGCTCGAAACACCCCGTATGCCTTTTCGCCACTGTCTTGCGGTCCGGCCGCTGAATCAGAAGCTCTCAGGTCCGAAGCGGATCCCTGTCAGGGATTCGCCTCGGCCAAAAGTCACATACATCCATGGTGTAAACAGGCTTCATTATAGTTCCTAACTTCTCCCGGCACAATGGAAGAAAGAGACAATCCGGAGGACAGTTTTTTGGTTTTGTCGTCAAATTGACAGTAAATCCGGGGTTTCATATAATAGTAAAATCCAGCGCAAAAGGGCATCCGGCCCATCGATAGCCCATCAATATAAGGAGAAATCTATGCTCGATAAAATGGAGAGAAAGCTGGGACGCTATGCCATCCCCAATCTGACTCTTTGGCTGATCGGCGGCTACATCATCGGCTATATCTTATACTACGCGACCCTCTCAAGCGGGGTGAATTTCATTGCGATGATGACATTAGAGCCCGACAGGATCATCCACCAGTTTGAGATCTGGCGCCTGTTCAGCTGGGTCATGATCCCGCCCTCATACAGCATCTTCTGGGGCCTGATCATGATGCTTTTCTACTATCAGCTGGGACGGATTCTGGAGCGGACCTGGGGAAGCTTCCGGTTCAATGTCTATATATTCAGCGGGATCCTCTTCACGGTGATCGGAGCCTTCATCCTGTACGGGCTGGCAAGTCTGGTCCATGCGGGACAGAGCGTGCCCAATATCGGAACTTATTTTTCGACTTCCTATATTAATATGTCGATTTTCCTGGCCTTCGCCGTTCTCTATGGAGACATGCAGGTCTATCTTTACTTCGTCATTCCCATCAAGATGCGCTGGCTGGCGCTTGTCTATGCGGGCCTCACCCTCTACGAGTTGCTCGCAACGGATTGGGGCGGAAGAGTGGCGATTATCGCGTCTCTGCTTAATTTCTTCATCTTCTTCCTGAGCAATCGGAAGAAGAAGTGGTCTGACCGGTCGACATCCGGCAGCGGGGCCGGCTGGAACGCCGGGCACCGAAGCCCCTGGGAGGCCTTCCGCTTTGACGGGCAGGATCCCTTTGCGGGAAGGGGGACCGGCCCATCTGACACCGGAGCCGGCTATAACCGGAGGACCTATGGTCAGAAGCCGGGGGCAAGCCCGGCGGACCGGGGAAAGATCAGCAGACACAAGTGCGCTGTCTGCGGGAGAACAGAGATCAGCAATCCGGAGCTTGAGTTTCGCTTCTGCTCCAAGTGCAATGGCAACTATGAGTACTGTCAGGATCATCTGTTCAATCACAAGCATGTGGTTTGAACAGGCAGAAGAGAAAGCATCCGTTGAGAAGAAGTCGCAGAGCGCGGTAGATTGGACAGGCAAATGGCAGAAGAAATGATGGAAAGAGAAGAGAGCAAGAGAGAGTCTCGCAATTTCATTGAGATGGCAATTGACAGGGACCTGGCAGAGGGGGTCTATGATCACGTGACGACCCGGTTCCCGCCGGAGCCGAACGGCTATCTCCACATAGGACATGCCAAGTCCATTCTCTTAAACTACGGCATTTCCCAAGAATATGGGGGACAGTTCCACCTCCGCTTCGATGATACCAATCCCACGAAGGAGAAGGACGAGTTCGTTGAGGCCATCAAGGCGGATATTCACTGGCTGGGAGTGGACTGGAAGGACCACCTCTATTTTGCGTCGGACTACTTCGGGCAGATGTATGACTATGCCAGAAAGCTGATCGCAGACGGCAAGGCATATGCCTCCGATCTGAGCGCAGACCGGATCAGGGAGACCAGGGGGAGCCTGACTGAGGCGGGAGAGGAAGATCCCAACCGCAACCGGCCCAAGGAGGAGAGCCTGTCCATTTTTGAGGATATGAGGGCCGGCAAGTACGAGGATGGGAGCATGGTCATCCGCGCCAGGATTGACATGGCCTCTCCCAACATCAATATGAGAGATCCGGTCATCTACCGGGTTGCCCACATGGAGCACCACCGGCAGGGCAAGGCCTGGTGCATCTATCCCATGTATGACTTTGCCCATCCCATCGAGGATGCGATTGAGGGAATCAGTCACTCCCTCTGCACCTTGGAATTCGAGGATCACAGACCCCTCTACGAGTGGGTTGTGAACAACTGCGACTTCTCCATGCCCCCGCGACAGATCGAGTTCGCCAAGATGTATCTGCGCAATGTCGTCACCGGAAAGCGCTATATCAAGCGTCTTGTGGAGGATGGCATTGTGGACGGATGGGATGATCCCCGCCTGGTATCCATCGCAGCGCTTCGGCGCCGGGGATTCACGCCGGAGTCCATCCGGAAGTTCGTGGAGATCTCAGGAGTCTCTAAGGCCAATTCAGCCATTGAGTATCCCCAGCTTGAGTACTGCATTCGAGAGGACCTAAAGCTCAGGGCCAAGAGGATGATGGCGGTTCTTGACCCGGTTATGCTTGTGATTGACAATTACCCGTCCGGACAGTCGGAGCTATTGACCATTCCCAATAATAAGGAAAATCCGGAACTCGGAGACAGGGAGGTGGCCTTCTCGGGAGAGCTCTACATCGACCGGGAGGATTTCATGGAGACACCGGCCAGGAAGTACCGCCGTCTCTATCCGGGCAATGAGGTCCGCCTCATGAACGCCTACTATGTGACCTGCACCTCCTGCGAGAAGGATGAGGATGGCAGGGTGACGGTAATCCACTGTAACTATGATCCCGCGACCAGGGGAGGCGATTCCGCCGATGGCCGTAAGGTCAGAGGGACCATCCACTGGGTTGACGCGAAGACGGCCAGGAGAGTTCCGATTCGTCTCTATGAGAACATCATCGATGAGGAGAAGGGGGTCTATAACGAGGACGGGTCCTTGAATTTGAATCCCAAGTCTCTCACGCTCTGCGAGGGCTATGTCGAAGCCGCGCTGGCAGAAGCAGAGCCGGAGGACAGGTTCCAGTTCGTCCGCCAGGGCTTCTTCGTAGCGGACCGGAAGGACTCAAAGCCCGGACAGCCCGTCTACAATCGGATTGTGGGACTCAAGTCATCCTATAGCCTGCCGGCAGACCGGTAAGGGCCGGGCTTTCTGACACAGGAAGATGGCAGAGTATTTGAAGATAGCAGAGTATTTACAGAGTAAAAGACCGATCCTCCGCGGAGGGCCGGTCTTTTACTTTGACTTAAATGATAGGAGAAAAGGGGAGATTATTTACCCTTGGTCTTGTTCTCCACCTGATCGAGCATTTGGGCGCGAACCTTCAGGGGGAGGCCGAAGAGGGTGATGAAGCCCTGGGCGTCATGGTGGTCATACTGGTCACCGGTGGTGAAGGAGGCCAGGGACTCGGAGTAAAGAGAGTAGGGGGAGCTGGTTCCGGCCTTGATGATGTTGCCCTTGTAGAGTTTGAACTTGACCTGGCCGGTCACATAGGTCTGCGTTGAGAGGACGAAGGCCCGCAAGGCCTCGGAGAGGGGGGTGAACCACTTGCCCTCGTAGACAACCTGAGCCAGCTTATTGCCGATGTTCTTCTTCTCCTCCATGGTGGCCCGATCGATGCAGAGCTCCTCTAACTGACGATGGGCCTCCATCAGGATGGTTCCGCCTGGGGTCTCATAGACGCCGCGGGACTTCATGCCGACCACGCGATTCTCCACAATGTCTATGATACCGATCCCGTGCTTGCCGCCCAGTCGGTTCAACTCGCGTATGATATCCGCAGGCTTCATCTGCTTGCCGTTGACGGAGACGGGAATGCCGGACTCGAAGGTCATGGTCACTTCCTCGGCTTCATCGGGGGCTTTCTGGGGGGTATTGGACAGGACCAGAAGATGTTCATAGTTGGGGGACAGAGAGGGGTCCTCCAGCTCCAGTCCCTCGTGGGAGATGTGCCAGAGATTTCGGTCGCGGCTGTATGACTCGTCCACATCGAAGGGGAGGTCTATGCCGTGGGCCTTGCAGTAGTCGATCTCGTCCTGGCGGGACTGGAGGGTCCACTTGTCATCCCGCCAGGGGGCAATGATTTCAATGTCGGGAGCCAGGGCCTTGATTGACAGTTCAAAGCGAATCTGGTCATTTCCCTTGCCGGTGGCGCCGTGGCAGATGGCGACCGCGTGCTCTTTGCGGGCGATTTCCACCAGCTTCTTGGCAATCCCGGGACGGGCCATGGAAGTGCCGAGCAGGTACTTATTCTCATAGACCGCATCGGCCATGACACAGGGAATGATATAGTCCTCGGCGAAGGAATCCGTGATGTCCTCGATATAGAGCTTGGAAGCGCCGCAGTAGCGCGCTCTCTCTTCCAGACCGTCCAGTTCCTCTCCCTGTCCGCAGTCGACGCAGCAGCATACGACGTCGTATCCATAGTTTTCCTTGAGCCAGGGGATGATCGCGGTGGTGTCCAGGCCACCGGAGTAAGCAAGAATTACCTTATCGTTCGCCATGGTGTCATGTCCTTTCCTAAGTGCTTCGTGTTGTGATCTAAATATACAGGAAGAAGGGATCGGCAATCAAGTGTAAAAATATACATAAATCAAGAATAATAATACATCCGTAAAAGAAAAATTACTAAAAATCACTGGAATAAACACCAAATTTTTGAATGGCAAAGAAGAAAAGAATATGAGAATATATTCATATCTACTTGTAAAGGGGCAGTAAAAGGGTATAAGATGAGCAGGTCCCGGGTCAGCTTTCCGGCCCATAGGGAGTGAAGGGAAATGACTTTGTGCAATGGAAATAGGGACAGACAGAGTCTAAATCCTCTATAATACGAGAAGTTATTGACAGGCCATGCATTACAGAGAGTGAAGATGAAGAAAAGAACGAAGATATTGGCAGTGATGGCATTGACGATTGCCGTTGGTGTGACAGGTCTCGGAGTCGGGCTTCAGGCAAGTGCGGCGGACTTTGGAAGTCAGGATGAGAACCCGACGGCTTCTTCAGCGTATTCGCATCCCTTGTCCCAAGAGGAGAGGGGATCAGGAGCGGATCAGACCATGGACTCGTCCCCGAATGAGAAAGCGGCGGAGAACGGACAGGGGGTCTCGGGACAGACGGACAAAGAGCCGTCTCAGCTTGAAAATGAGGCCGATGCGGCAGATAAAACAGAGAAGGACCATTCAAAGACCCAAGAATCCAAGGTCAGGAGCAGAAGAAGTGCTCCTGAGGATGCCGGCCTGTCCGCGGATGCGGCAGAGGGAAGAGGACAGGATGCTTACTCTGTATCCGATCAGGGCAATCAGGGAAATGTGATCAACAACGGGATCTATTACATCGCATCAGCCGCTGATGGGAGACAGGTCCTTGATATCGCCGGAGGCAACCGGAGCAATGGGGCGAATGTACAGCTGTATCGGAAGAACGGAACCAAGGCCCAGCAATTTCTTCTGACCTATCATCCGGAGGGCTACTACAGCATCCAATCGGCTCTGAGCGGCCGCCTCTTGGAGGTTCAATACGGAAGCAGAGAGAAGGGGGCCAATGTCGATGTCTATGAGGGAAATGAGACAGATGCCCAGAGGTGGGTCCTCCAGAAAACAGGGGACGGATTCTTCCAGTTGTGCAATGTTGGATCGGGCCTCTACTTAAATCTCGCCGGAGGAAACACGGCAAACGGAACCAATGCGGAGGTCAATCAGGAGAGCGCAGGCAAGGCCCAGAAATTCCGTCTGCTGCCTGCGATCGAGGAAGATTCTGACCTAAAGCTCGAGGAGGGCAGCTATTATATCGCCGCATCGACAGACCATGAGAAGGTGATGGATATTCCGGCCGGAAAGGCCATCAGCGGAGCCAACGTGCAGGTCTATAGCAAAAATAAGACCAAGGCCCAACAGTACCGCTTTGTCTCTCGGGGGAAGGGCTATTACAGCATTCACGCCCTGCTGACAGACCGGGTGCTGGATGTTGCTTCTGCCTCCAGGAAAGAAGGGGCCAATGTCCAGCTCTATGACTACAATGGCAGCGACGCCCAGCTCTGGAAGGCACAGTCCCTCGGGAGGGGCGCCTATTGCTTTGTCTCCAAGCTCTCCGGGAAGTATCTGACCATGGCAGGGGCCCCTCTTGCCAACGGGACCAATGTCCAGGTCAACCGGAAGGGCGCAGCCGGGACCAGGGAGTTCTATCTGAGCCAAAGCGGGGACGAGGGAAAAGGGGGGATCCAACCCCAGCAGGTTCTGTCCAACGGGACCTATCTGATCGCCTCTGCCAAGAATGGCAACAGGGTCCTTGATATCCCCTCCGGAGATGGAAGAAATGGTGCCAACGTCCAGATCTATGATCGGAATGACACGGCGGCCCAGCGCTACACCTTCATGTATCGCGGAGACGGGACCTATACCATCTACAATGCGTCCACCGGGCGCGTCTTGGACGTATCCGGAGCCAACCGGGACAATGGGGCCAATGTCCAGATCTATGACCGCAATGACAGCCCGGCCCAGCGCTGGAAGCTTGCGATCACCGAGGATGGGCACTATCGCATCATCTCCGCCCTGTCCGACAAGGTCCTGGACCTGGCCGAAAACAAAACGGCCAATGGGACCAATGTTCAGCTCTGGGAATACGGCGGAGGGATGAATCAGAAATTTTCCCTGATCAAGGCCGGGAACGTCGCCGGAATCGGGGACGGTGTATTTGAATTACACTCGGCTCTGAGTGACCGAAAAGCAGCGGATCTGGCCGGAGCCAGCATGGACAACGGGAGCAATTTACAGATCTATGACGGGAATGGAAGCCGGGCCCAGCGCTTCATCTTCAGCAAGAATTCCGACGGAAGTTATCGGATCACATCGGCCCAGTCCGGGAAGCTTGTCACTTATGACGGGGGAGGACAGAGCGGAGCCAATGTCTTCTTAAGAGAGAGTGATGACAGTATCAACCAGCGCTTTTACCTGGCAGATGCGGGCGGCGGAAGGATCTGGCTTCTGCCTGCCCACAACCGGTCTGCCGTTCTTGACCTTACCGCCGGGAATACGAGAAACGGGAGCAATCTGCAGGTCTATGACTGGAACGGGTCTAAGGCGCAGATCTTTCGCCTTGAGAGGACGGATGCCAGGAGCCTGGCGGACGGCAACAACTACAGGATCCACGCCTACAATAATCCGGGACAGGTGATTGACATTCGTGCAGCTTCCAAGGAGAACGGGGTCGGTGCGGGCCTCTATGAGAAGAACAATACGAATGCCCAGCGTTTTCAAATTGTCTATGACGAGCGCGGCTATTACACCATTCGAAATGTCAACTCACGCAAAGATCTAGAGGTAGAAGCCGCAAGCCATGCGAACGGAGCCAGAATTCAACAGTATGCAGGCAATGACACTCTGGCGCAGAAGTGGATCATCCATGAGGCGGAGAAGGGTAGCTACACCTTCATCAATATGGCAAGCTCCAAGGTTATGGATATCCCCGACGGACGCGCCTACAGCGGAGCGAAGGTCCAGCAGTGGTTCTGGGGCGGGAATAACGCGCAGAAGTTCACCCTCTCAGACCTGGGCTGGGACGAACCTGTAAACCGCAATTCCATTGCCTATGATGAGTTCAACAGGCTAAGCCACCAGGAACGGTTTGCCACGACCGGGAAGCATCTGGGAATCGATGTATCCAAGCACAACGGAACGATCGACTGGCAGGAGGTCAAGAAGGCGGGGGTCGAGTTCGCCATCATCCGCGTGGGCAACAGGGGTGTTCAGGACGGCTCCTTGCATTCGGATCCATACGCGATCCGGAACCTGCAGGAGGCAAAGGCGGCCGGCCTTAAGGTGGGGGTCTATTTCTACTCGCAGGCGCTTAATGCCCGGGAGGGAGAAGAGGAAGCAAGGCATGCTGTTGCCCTTGTGAGGCAGTCGGGGATTCGCCCGGACCTCCCTGTCTTCATGGACTATGAGTACTACACCACGACCAGCGGACGCCTGGCCCTGGCTCATATTTCAAAGGACAGGGCGACAGAGGCGGCACAGGCCTTCTATCGGTATGTAACGCAAGAGGGATACCAATCGGGCATCTATGCCAGCAAGTCCTTCTTCTATGAGCAACTGCATCCGGACCAGCTGAGCGGAGTCATCTGGCTTGCCCACTACAGTCCCAATCTCCGGACCGACTATAAGGGAAACTTCAATCTCTGGCAGTACAGCTCGACAGGTCATGTACCCGGGATACAGAAGGGCAAGGGAAATGTCGATATGAATGTCTTGTATGAGTGATGGCGTAAGAGAGCCATCAGGCGGGCTGACGGGATGTGAATCGAAGAGGCGGATCAAAGAGGTGACAGATGAGAGCGGATCGAAGTTACAATATTCGCACCATGCGGGAAGAAGACTATGACCGGGTCCGCGCTCTCTGGGAGAGCATCGATGGGCTTCGCCTGCGCGAAATCGATGACTCCAGGGCCGGCATAGGCCGCTTTATCCGTCGCAATCCGACAACTTCGGTTGTGGCGGAAGTGGATGGAGAGATCGTAGGGACGATCCTCTGCGGGCACGACGGGAGAGAGGGAAGTCTCTACCATGTCTGTGTTGCCAAGCCCTTCCGGGAGCAGGGGATCGGAAAGGCAATGGTCTCAAGAGCCATGCAGGCCTTGCACAGGGAGCAGATCAATAAGCTGACCCTGATCGCGTTCAAGTCCAATGACCTGGGAAACGGGTTCTGGCAGGGTGAGGGATTTCAATTCCGGGAAGATATTAACAGCTATGAAGTCACGCTCAAGAGGGAGGACTTAAGCTCATTTGACCCATGAGGCTTACCGGAGGATGCAGAAGAGAGGAAGGATCAAGACAGGAGGCGCATATGTACCAGAAGATTGATGGCGGCGTTACTGCGGCCATAGGCTTCCTCGCAGGCCACACAGCCGCGGGAATCAAGTACCGGAAGAGAGACGATATGGCTATGCTGGTCTCGGATACTCCCTGCTCTGCGGCGGGAACCTTCACCAGGAATGTCGTCAAGGCGGCCCCGGTTCTCTGGGACAGGCAGCTGATCAAGGAGGGGGGTCCCATACGGGCGATTGTGGTCAATGCGGGAATCGCCAATGCCTGTACCGGGCAGAAGGGACTTGAGATCTGCGGTCAGACGGCAGAGTGCGCGGCAGAGAGCCTGGGACTTATCCCCAAAGAGGTTCTGCTGGCCTCGACCGGAGTCATCGGGATGAAGCTTCCGATCGATCGGGTCTGTGCCGGGATCCGAGCCATGGCATCCGACCTAAAGCCGGACCTTGCGGCGGGACGCAGGGCGGCGCAGGCGATCATGACGACGGACACGAGGACCAAGGAGGCAGCGGTATCTCTGACCCTGGACGGGCGACGCGTGACCATCGGAGGAATGGCCAAGGGCAGCGGGATGATCCATCCGGATATGTGCACCATGCTCTGCTTCATCACGACCGACTGCGCGATCGAGCAGAGCCTGCTCCGGCAGGCCCTGTCAACCGTAGTCCCGGACAGCTTCAACATGATCAGCGTGGATGGAGATACCTCGACCAATGACAGCTGCTTGCTTTTGGCCAACGGGCGGGCAGATAACCGGATCATCGACAGGAAGAATGAGGACTACGAGGCATTCACCCGGGCCCTGGCGGAAGTCTGCACCAGCCTGGCCCGGCAGATGGCCGCAGACGGCGAGGGGGCCAGCTGCCTCTTTGAGGTCAAGCTGGTCAACGCCCGCTCGGACGCGGATGCCAGGACCCTGGCCAAGTCTGTGGTGACCTCCTCCCTGACCAAGGCTGCAATCTACGGCCACGATGCCAACTGGGGCCGGATCCTGTGCGCACTTGGATATTCCGGCGTGGATTTTGATCCGGACCGGGTGGATCTCTACTTCGCGTCTGCCAAGGGGAAGATCCGGCTGGTGAAGGACGGTCTGGCCCTCGACTACAAGGAGAGCGAGGCGACAGAAATTCTGACTGCGCCGGAAGTGACCGTCATTTGCGACATGAAGCAGGGCAATCACGGGGCCACGGCCTGGGGCTGCGACCTGACACATGAGTATGTCAATATCAACGCGGACTATCGGTCATGAGCACTGTGATCTGGCGGTGACTTAGGAATCGGACCTTTAGCAGGCAGCAGATCTTTCGCGGGAAAAGAGGAGACAGGTGGAAAACGGCGTTATTTCAAATCAGAAGATGGAAGAGGCACAGGACAAGGCCTCGATCCTGATCGAGGCAATCCCATATATCAAGCGCTTTAACCGCAAGGTGATTGTCATCAAGTACGGCGGCAGCGCCATGCTGGATGAGGAGCTGAAGAGGGACGTCATTCAGGATGTCGTCCTGCTCAAACTGGTCGGCTTCAAGCCGGTGATTGTGCACGGCGGGGGCAGGGAAATCAGCAAGTGGATCGAGAAGGTCGGCATGGAACCGAGCTTCATCAACGGTCTGCGGGTGACCGATCAAGCCACCATGGAAATTGTAGAGATGGTCTTGAATCGGGTGAATAAGTCGCTCGTTCGTATGGTTGAAGAGCAGGGAATTCATGCGGTAGGTATTTCCGGCAAGGATGGCGGCCTGCTCAAGGTCACAAAGAAGGAGTCGGATGGCCGGGATATCGGCTATGTGGGAGAGGTCAAAGAAGTCCAGCCCAAGATCCTGATTGACCTTCTGCAGAGAGATTTCCTCCCCATTGTCTGTCCGGTTGGCTATGACGACCATTACGATACCTATAATATCAATGCAGACACTGCCGCCTGCGCGATTGCCAGGGAGCTCCAGGCAGAGAAGCTGGCTTTTCTGACAGATATCGAGGGAGTCTACCAGGATCCCGATGACCCTGAGAGCCTGATCTCTGAGCTGACAGTCTCCGAGGCCCGCAAGCTGATTGAGGACGGGGCGATCCGAGGCGGCATGCTGCCGAAGCTCGACAACTGTATTGACGCGATTGACCATGGCGTGAACCGGGTCCATATTCTGGACGGGCGTCTGGCCCACTGCCTGCTTCTTGAGATTTTTACCAAGAAGGGAGTGGGGACCGCTATGCTCTCGGATGACGCCGAGAAAATATGATCTATAGAAAGAGGAGTCCGATGAGGCAAGAAGATTACATCAAGAGGGCGGAGGACCATTTGCTGCACGTCTATCAGCGCTTTCCGGTGGTCTTTGACCATGGAGAGGGGGTCCATCTCTACGACACGGACGGGAGAGAGTATCTGGATGCGGGCTCAGGGATCGGGGTGATGGCTCTGGGCTACAATGATCCCGAATACAACCGCATCCTGCATGGGCAGGTGGACAAGCTGCTCCACAGCTCCAATCTCTATTACACGCCCCCGCTTGCGGCCGCCGCGGAGGCAGTGACCGGAGCAAGCGGCATGGACCGGGTCTTCTTCACCAATTCCGGCGCGGAGGCGATTGAGGGTGCCCTAAAGACGGCCAAGAAGCACGCCTACCTGCGAAATCCGGAGGACCGGCAGGAGATCATCGCCATGAATCACAGCTTTCATGGCAGAACCGTCGGGGCCCTGTCCGTCACGGGAACAAAGCATTACAGGGAACCCTTCTACCCCCTGATGGACGGGGTTCGCTATGCCGACTTCAACGATCTGAACTCCGTCACAGGGCAAATGGGTGAAGAGGTCTGCGCCATTATCCTTGAGACCATCCAGGGGGAGGGGGGGATTATTCCTGCCGACAGGGACTTCCTCCGGGGCGTTCGCAGGCTCTGTGACAGGACGAATACCCTCCTGATCATCGATGAGATCCAATGCGGCATGGGGCGGAGCGGGCGGATGTTCGCCTACCAGGACTACAATATCCGCCCCGATATCCTGACAACGGCCAAGGCTCTGGGACTGGGACTCCCGGTCGGCGCCTTCTGCGTCACAGAAGAGTTGGCGGCCTCTTCCCTGGCTCCGGGAGATCACGGAACGACATACGGGGGGAATCCCCTGGCCTGCGCGGCTGTGACAGCCTCAATCGAGCTTATGAGCCGGAGAAGAATTCCGGAGCATGTGGCGGAACTGTCCCCGTATTTCGAGGCCATGCTTGCCCGCATGACAGACCGGTATGATTTCATTCACTCCCATCGGGGGAGGGGATTTATGCGGGGACTTGTAACTGACCTTGCCCCCGGGCAGGTAGCCGCAAGGGCCCTTGCGGAGGGCCTGGTGATTCTCACGGCAGGCACGGATGTGATCCGCCTCCTGCCCCCTCTGATCTTTGAAAAGAGGGACTTCGATGAGATGGAGGAGAAGCTGACTGCGGTCTTTCGCTCCTTCTGCTGAGGAAACGGGGCCTTGAACAGGACCTGGTCAATCGAGGGGAGTATATCTTATGAGAGGATGGTTTGTAAGAGGAGGAAAGAGCCGAATCAGAGCTCTTGTGCTGGGGCTGGCTCTGGCAGCGATGCTTGGTCTTGCCGCCTGTCGGCCGCCGGAACTTCCGATCCAGTCGGACAGACAGTCGAGCAGTCAAGCGGGCAAGGGGTCAGGCAGTCCGTCAGCCGGGGCAGAAGAGGCGGAGGAGTCCTTCTCCTGGGACCGGGTTCCGGCCTATGACGGGTCTGCCTTCGCTGTCATGCACAAGAACCGGCCTTACTTCAGCCGGGAGGAGATCCGGGACTGGAGCGGACAGTCCTTCACACAGCTGGATGCTCTGGGCCGCTGCGGCGTGGCCCGGGCCAAGATTACGCCCGAGCTCATGCCGACGGAAAGGCGAGGAGAGATCGGATCTGTCAAGCCGAGCGGCTGGCATACAGTCAAATACGCCGATAGCATTCAAGACCGTTATCTCTACAATCGCTGTCATCTGATCGGCTATCAGCTGACCGGACAGAATGCGAATCCCAAGAATCTGATTACGGGAACCCGCTACATGAATGCGAGTGTGATGGAACCCTTCGAGAGCCTGGTGGCGTCTTATGTCAAAAAAACCGGAAAGTCAGTGGCTTATCGGGTGACACCGGTCTTCGTGGGCAGTGAATTGGTAGCCAGGGGGGTCCTCATGGAGGCTTACTCCGACGCAGATCAAGGCGAGAGCATCTGTTACTGCGTCTTCTGCTACAATATGCAGCCCGGCATCAGCATCAACTACGGAGATGGCAGCAGTCAGCCGGATGGGAACTATCATCTGTCGGACGGAACTTACTTCTCCAGGGGATTTATCATCCCCAAAATCAACACGGGAAGCTATAAAAACTGAGGATGATCCGGCCCCAAACAGGCAGAAAATCTTCCGAAAGGAGGTTTTTTCTGTGATAGAATAGAGAAGTTAGCGCAGTTATAAGTTAGGAGGAAGGGCTTTCGTATGAGACAGGGTCTCTTGGATCTGTATTCGTCGACAATCGACCGGGCTTATTATGTCGCCTCCTACCTGATGCGGGATGAAGGGCTGACCACAGATCTCCTGTTGGTCTCTTATGCCAGGGCTGATCAGTATCTGCCTATGCTGGACGAGGGAGTCAGTCCCGGGCAACTCATGGACCGGATTGTGGCCGCGAGCGGGATGACCATGCTTGCCCGGGTGCATGAGGAGGATTACAGGAAGCTGTTTGTCCAGAGCGAGACCGAAAGCCGGGGCTATCTCAAGAGAGAAGATGTGCCTTCGATCTGCCGAACTGCAGAGGAAGAGAAGAGAGAAGATGGGACCAAAAGCCCCTATGAGAGGGCGAGTATCCGTCTGGTGACAGCGCTTCGCATGATGAATCTTCCGGAGTCCTTCACAGCCTTCTGCTACTATGAGCTGGCTATGAGCCCGGAGGAGATCGGGGCCGCCATGGGGATTCCTGAGGACCTGGTCGAGAGGCATCTGACGGCGGCCTGCGCCAAGCTCCGCAGTCTGACCTCGGAGTGGATTCGGCAGGGCCGGATCCCGGCCGATGTGGAACCCATTGCCTTCCTGATCCGGGGATTTGCAAGGGAACAGGAGAGGGACCGCTATGAGGGAGAGGACCTCCTGCCCATCATAGAGAGTCACAGGGAAAGCCTCCGGACCGGAGAAGACCTGCCCCGGGCGGAGGGAGACCGGGACCGCCAGGGAAGAAGCCGGCGGCTTGCTGCCGGCGCGGAGGACTTGAAGCGGCGCCTTCTGGATGGCGCAGACCGCTTCTTATCCAGGCTTTCGTCTAAGTAGAAGAGTCTGAGAAGCATATCGAAGCAGGACAGGAAAACGGGTAAGGAGAAGAGAGTATGAAAAATCAAAAGAGATCAGGGACCGGCCGCCTCCTGGCCCTGGGCCTTGCGGCAGTGCTTGCCCTTGGGACTCTTGCCGGCTGCGGCCGACAGAACCGGCTGATGTTCGGCACGGGAGGGACTGCCGGCACCTATTACAGCTTCGGCGGCGTCTTGTCCCAGTACATGACGAATTACGCCGGTATCAAGGTGACCGCTGTGTCCACCGGTGCCTCCAAGGTCAATATAGAGTCGATTTCCGATGGGGACTACCAGCTTGGCTTCGCTCAGTCTGACGTCATGACCTATGCCTGGAAGGGGACCCGACTCTTTGCGTCCGGCGGGGCCAACCGCGAGTTCAGAGTGCTGGGTGCCCTCTACAACGAGACGGTTCAGGTAATTACAATGAACGACAAGATCAAGTCGGTCGCCGATCTGAAGGGAAAGAGGGTATCCATCGGCGCTGCCGGCTCCGGTGTCTATTTCAATGCCGTCGATGTCTTAAAGGCAGCGGACATCTCCCTGGACGACATCCGTCCCCAGTACCAGTCTTTTGAGGACTCCAAGGAGTCCCTGAAGGATGGGAAGATTGATGCGGCCTTTATTGTGGCAGGAGCTCCGGTCACGGCGATTACAGAGCTGGCGACAACCAACGGGGTCAAGATTGTCCCGATTGACGGACCGGTTCGAGACCGCCTGCTGGCCGACAATAAGTTCTATGCCGCTCAGACCCTGCCCGCGGGAACGTATCCCAAGCAGAATGAGGATATTGCGACAGTGACCATCAAGGCGACCGTTCTTGTCTCAAGGAAGCTGGACAATGATACAGTTTATAAACTGACAGCGGCCATCTTTGATCACAGTCAGGAAATCGCCAGGGAGAATGCCAAGGGCAGGGAACTGTCCGTGACCGCGGCAACGCAGGGGATTGATGTCCCCTTCCATGCAGGAGCGGCCAGGTATTATGCCGAGCATGGCGTCCATGTCAAGACCGAAGAGTAAGAGAGGAGTCCCAATGAGTGATATGAATCAAGCGGTGTCGCCGGTTGAAGTAGACGCCGTGATGAAGAAGTATGACCGAGAGTCCAATACCCGTATCTGGACCGGCAAGCCCGGTCTGGCCATCAAGTGCATCATGGTCGGTTTTTCTCTCTTCAGCATCTATGTGACCCTCTTTGCCACCTTTCTTGAGGAGATCCGTCTGACTTCCTTTATGGCCCTGATTATCATGATGGGCTTTCTGATCTATCCGGCCAGGAAGGGAGAGCAGAGGGAGAACTACATGCCTTGGTATGATGTGATCTTCCTGGTCTTGGGCACCGGATCCTATCTCTACTTCACCCTCAACGCCAAGAGCATTGTCCTGCAGGGAACACATTTCAGCCTCTTTCAGATCCTGGTCGGGATCTTCGCCATCGCAGCCCTGATCGAGGTCACCCGTCGCTGTGTGGGGATACCCATCCTGATCGTGGCCGGCTTTTTCATTCTCTATGCCGCCTTCTACGGGCTGACCAATCCCGAGTTCTTCGGTCGTGTCCGCTATCTGGTCCGCAATCTCTTCTATACCAAGGAGGGGATTTTTGCGACCCCGGTCAATGTGGCATCCAAGTACATCGTTATCTTCATTATCTTCGGTGCTTTTCTGGAGAGGACAGGCATTTCCGGCTTCTTTATCGATCTTGCCAACTCGATCGCCGGCCGATTCTCGGGCGGGCCCGCCAAGGTTGCAGTCATCTCCTCAGCCCTCTGCGGCATGGTGTCCGGATCTTCCGTCGGAAACACGGTGACGACCGGATCGGTCACCATTCCCATGATGAAGAAGACGGGTTATCGGCCGGAATTCGCCGGCGCAGTTGAGGCTGCCTCCTCGACCGGTGGGCAGATCATGCCTCCCATTATGGGGGCGGCGGCCTTCCTGATGGCGGATTTCGTCGGCGTCCCATACTCCGACATCATAAGCCGGGCGGTGATTCCGGCCTTCCTGTACTTCGCCGGCATCTTCATCACCGTCCATCTGGAGGCAAAGCGCCTGGGACTCAAGGGGGAAGAGGCTGAGAAGCTGCCAAGGGCAAGGGACCTAGTGAAGAAGATCTATCTCCTCCTTCCCCTGGTCATGCTTGTCTACTGGGTCTCAGCCAATGTCATGACCATGCAGAGGGCGGCTGCCATCTGTATTGTGCTGGCGATTGCCGTTTCCCTCTTCAATAAGGACAACCGGATTACCCCGGCTAAGATCGTTGAGGCTCTGATGGCGGGCGGTCAGTCATCGATTACTGTGGGAGCTGCCTGCGGTGTGGCCGGAATCATCTCCGGCATCATTACGATGACGGGACTTGCCAATGAATTGGTCAACGCCATCGTGGGCCTGGCGGGCAATCGCCTGATTATCGCCCTGCTTTTGACCATGCTGGTCTGCATCGTCCTGGGCATGGGAGTCCCGACGACTGCCAATTATGCGATCATGGCGGCAACCACGGCCCCCATCCTCATTCGGATGGGAGTGCCGGTCCTGGCGGCCCACTTTTTCGTCTTCTATTTCGGAATCGTGGCGGATATCACCCCTCCCGTCGCGCTGGCAGCTTATGCGGGATCGGCCATCGCCAGATCCAATCCCATGAAGACGGCCTTCAATGCCTCGAGGCTTGCCATCGCAATCTTCATTGTCCCCTATGTATTCTGCTATAACCCGGCCCTGCTTCTGATCGACACGACCCTGCCGGTCATCATTCAGATCACCATCAGCTCCCTGATCGGTATCTTCGGGGTTGCAAGTGCATTCGAGGGATATCTTCTGACAGAGATCAAGCTCCCGATACGAGTCCTCTTCGCCCTGGGCGGGATTATGCTGATCGACCCCAGAGCCCTTACAGACCTGATTGGTTTTGCGATCATTGCCCTCTGCATTCTGGTCCAGTATCTGGCCTCCAAGCGGGGAGGAAAGGACAAGACAGGTTCTGCTATGATCCGGGAATCATAAGATGCTATAATTTTGTACTTTTGTATGAGGTAGATACTATGGGTAAATATTTTGGGACAGACGGATACCGGGGTGAGGCCAATGTGGTTCTCACAGCAGACGCGGCCTTTCGCGTGGGGAAATTCCTGGGCTGGTACTACAGCCGCAATAAGGGAGAGAAGGAGGAGACCAGGATTGTCATGGGTAAGGACACCCGCCGGTCTTCCTATATGTTTGAGTATGCTCTGGCGGCCGGCATCACATCGACCGGGGCGGACTGCTATCTGATGCACGTCACGACGACTCCGTCTGTCTCCTATGAGGCGAGGACAGAGGATTTCGACTGCGGCGTCATGATCTCCGCCTCTCACAATCCCTACTATGACAATGGAATCAAGGTCATCAACGGGGCGGGAGAGAAGCTGTCTGACGATGTGATAGAGAAGATCGAGGCCTACCTGGACGGTCAGATGGGAGAACTGCCCCTGGCCACGGGGACCAGGATCGGCCGCACGGTTGACTTCGCCGCGGGCCGAAACCGCTATATGGGCTATCTGATTGCAACTGAGACCCGGTCCTTCCGCGGCCGCAAAATCGCCATCGACTGCTCCAACGGGTCGGCATCCAGTGTCGCCAAGTCTGTCTTCGATGCTCTCGGCGCCGATACGCATGTGATCAACAACAGCCCCAACGGAACCAACATCAATGATCGGTGCGGGTCTACACACATCGAGGCCCTGCAGCACTTTGTCGTGGCTGAGGGCTGCGAGGTCGGCTTCGCCTTTGACGGAGACGCAGACCGCTGCCTGGCCGTCGACGAGAACGGCTGTCTGGTCAACGGGGACCAGATCATGTATGTCTGCGGCAAGTTCTTAAATGAGCGGGGGCAGCTGCACAAGAGCACCATTGTCACGACCATCATGTCCAATCTGGGCCTCTATAAGGCTCTGGATCGGGCGGGAATTCGCTATGAGAAGACAGCGGTCGGGGACCGCTATGTCTATGAGAACATGTCGGCCAACCACTTCTCCCTGGGCGGGGAGCAGTCCGGACACATCATATTCAGCCGTCATGCGACGACCGGCGACGGGATCCTGACCGCCCTCAAGATCATGGAAGCCTGTATTGAGCAGGGAAAGAGCCTGAAGGAGTTGGCCGCAGACTGTACCATGTATCCCCAGGTTCTTGAGAATATCCGCGTCAGGGACAAGGAGGCCGCCCAGAAGGATGAGAAGGTTCTGGCCGCGGTTCGGTCTGCCGAGGAGGCCCTGGGAGATGACGGGAGAATCCTGGTGAGAGCTTCCGGGACCGAGCCCCTGGTTCGGGTCATGGTCGAGGCGGCTGATCAGGAGACCTGCCGCAAATATGTGGATTCGGTTGCCCAAGTCATCCGGGACAGAGGATTTGCAGAAGATGAAAGTCCTATGCTATAATTCATTTGTTTGTGCACTTGTGCGTGTAACAGCTGTAAGTGCTGAGAAAATCGCATGTCCCGCCATACGTCTCGGCGGCTGACAAGGAGGAGCAGGAAATGAGCGTTAAGGTAGAGAATTTAGAGAAAAATATGGCCAGGCTGACCGTGGAGGTTGACGCGGCAGACCTTGAGAAGGCTCTTGAGAGGGCATATCAGAAGCAGAAAAAGTCGATTTCCCTTCCCGGATTCCGGAAGGGTAAGGTTCCGAGACAGCTGGTTGAGAAGATGTACGGCCCTTCTGTCTTCTACGATGAGGCCGCCAATGACCTGCTTGCCAGCGAGTATCCCAAGGCATACGACGAGTGCGGGCTTGATATTGTCTCTTCCCCCAAGGTGAATGTCGAGCAGATCGAGAAGGGAAAGAACTTCATCTTCACCGCGGAAGTTGCCGTGAAGCCAGAGGTCAAGCTGGGCGACTATAAGGGCATTGAGGTGGCAAAGATCGACACGGACGTCAGCGATGATGAGGTCAATAGCGAGATTGAGCTGGAACGCAACAAGAATGCCCGCACAATTACGGTAGAGCGCCCGATTGCAAAGGATGACACGGCCAACATCGACTTCGAGGGATTTGTCGATGACAAGGCCTTTGACGGAGGCAAGGGAGAGAAATATGACCTGAAGATCGGGTCAGGTTCTTTCATCGACAATTTCGAGGATCAGCTGATCGGTCATCAGGCGGGAGACGAGTTCGACGTCCATGTCACTTTCCCTGAGAACTATCAGGAGAAGAGCCTTGCCGGCAAGCCGGCCAGCTTCAAGGTCAAGGTCAATGAAGTCAAGACGACGGAACTTCCCGAGCTGGACGATGAGTTCGCGCAGGATGTCTCTGAGTTCGACACACTGGATGAATACAAGGCGGATGTCAGAAAGAAGCTTGAGAGCCGCAAGAAGGATGAGGCCAAGCGGGCTCAGACCGACGAGGCTATTGCCAAGCTGGCAGAGGACTCTCAGATGGAGATCCCGGAGCCCATGGTGGACTTCCAGGTCGATCAGATGATGAATGAGTTCTCCCAGAATATGGCGCAGCAGGGTCTGTCCATGCAGCAGTATCTCCAGTTCACCGGCATGAATATGGACCAGTTCCGCGAGCAGGTACGCCCGGATGCACTCAACCGGATCAAGTCCTCCCTGGTACTCGAGGCCCTGGCTAAGGAGGCTCAGCTTGTCGCTTCCGACGAGGATGTCGAGGAAGAACTCAAGAAGATGGCAGAGACCTACAAGATGGATCTGGATAAGGTCAAGGAGCTTGTCGATGAGACCCAGCGGGAGAATATGAAGAAGGACCTGGCGATTCAGAAGGCTGTGGACCTGATCTATGATAATGTCAAGCAGGTAGAGCGCAAGGAAGAAGAGAAGAAGGACGAGGAGAAGAAGGACGAGGAGTAATCATCGTCATATCGGCACAGAGATGAAATGCTCCCCCGGGGGAGCATTTCGTCTCTCTATGAAAGAGAGGGAAATTCTATGGCATCCATGCCCTATGTAATTGAACAGAACAGCAGGGGAGAGAGGAGTTATGATATTTACTCCAGGCTTCTCAAGGACCGGATCATCTTTCTGGGGGAGGATGTCAATGAGACAACGGCCTCTCTGATTGTGGCGCAGCTGCTCTTCCTGGAGTCTGAGGACCCCGGAAAGGACATCCACCTCTATATCAACTCCCCGGGCGGGATGGTGACCTGCGGGATGGCTATCTATGACACGATGAATTACATCAAGCCGGATGTATCAACCATCTGCGTGGGCATGGCTGCTTCCATGGGAGCCTTCCTGCTGGCAGGCGGAGCCAAGGGGAAGAGGTATGCCCTTCCCAATGCCGAGATCATGATCCACCAGCCCTCCGGCGGGGCCAAGGGGCAGGCGACTGAGATCGAGATCGCTGCCGAGAGCATCTTAAAGACCAAGCGGAAGTTGAATCAGATTCTGGCGGACAATACGGGGAAGACCTACGAGCAGGTCGCTGCAGATACGGAGCGGGACCACTACTTAGATGCCCGGGAGGCACTGGAATACGGCATTGTCGACCAGATTATCGACCGCCGCTGAGCTGCTGGGCCGAAGATAGTTATCACCGATAAGGAGTAACATGGCGAATAAGAAAAAAGACAGTGAGGTGCGCTGTTCCTTCTGTGGCAAGCCCCAGTCGCAAGTGCACAAGCTGATTGCCGGGCCCAACGGAGCTTATATCTGCGATGAGTGTGTCGACATCTGCGCAGAGATCATCGATGAGGACTTCGCTGAAGAGGGACACTTCTCAAAGCCCAAGGGGAATTTTGAGATCAACCTGAAGAAGCCTAAGGAACTCAAGGATTTTCTGGACGAGTATGTCATCGGCCAGGATGAGGCCAAGAAGGTGCTCTCGGTGGCAGTCTATAACCACTATAAGCGGATTATGCGGGGTGACCGGTCTGAGGTTGAACTCCAGAAATCCAATGTTCTCATGCTGGGCCCCACCGGAAGCGGAAAGACACTTCTGGCGCAGACCCTGGCGAGAACCCTGGGCGTCCCCTTCGCGATTGCGGATGCGACTACCTTGACCGAGGCCGGTTATGTCGGAGAAGATGTGGAGAACATCATCCTCAAATTGATTCAGGCCGCAGACTACGATGTGGATAAGGCCCAGCTGGGGATCATCTATATCGATGAGATCGATAAGATCACCAAGAAATCCGAGAACGTCTCCATCACAAGAGATGTCTCGGGAGAGGGGGTACAGCAGGCCCTGCTCAAAATCATCGAGGGAACCATCGCTTCCGTTCCTCCCCAGGGGGGGCGCAAGCATCCACAGCAGGAGCTGATTCAGATCGACACCACCAATATTCTCTTCATCTGCGGAGGCGCCTTCGACGGATTGGAGAAGATCATAGAACAGCGCATTGAGGCCGGGTCCATGGGCTTTGGGGCCAATATTGTAGACAAGCAGAGCCGCAAGATCGGGGAACTCCTAAAACAGGTCATGCCCCAGGACTTCGTGAAATTCGGCCTGATCCCCGAATTCATCGGCCGCGTCCCCATCAATGTGGCCTTAAACCAGCTGACGGAAGAGGATATGGTGAGCATTCTGACCAAGCCCAAGAACAGCCTGGTCAAGCAATACGAGGCCCTCTTCGCGATGGACGACACCAAGCTCGTCTTCACGGATGAGGCCCTGCGCGAGATCGCCAGAAAGTCGATTGAGCGAAAGACCGGGGCCAGAGGTCTCCGGTCGATTATGGAGAATGTCATGATGGATTCCATGTATGAGATTCCGAGTGATGATGCCATCAAGGAGTTGACGGTCACAGACCGGATGGTCGATGAAAAGATGCGACTGACGCAGAAAGCGAGCGGATCATGATCATTCGCAGCGCGGAATTAGAGACGGTGGCGGGTGTCACTTCCATTCTGCCTGAGAATGACCTGCCCGAAGTGGCGTTTGCCGGCCGGTCCAATGTGGGTAAATCTTCCCTGATCAATGCCCTTATGAACCGGAAATCTCTGGCAAGGACTTCTTCACAGCCCGGAAAGACGCAGACGATTAATTACTATAAGATCAATGATCAGATTTACTATGTTGATCTGCCAGGCTATGGATTTGCCAAGGCCTCTGCCAGGGAGAAAGAGGCCTGGGGCAGAATGGTTGAGAATTACCTGCTCACATCCGACCGGCTGGCGGCTGTCTTCCTCCTGGTGGATATCCGCCACAAGCCAAGCGCCAATGACAAGCAGATGTTTGACTGGATCCGCTACATGGGTTACCAGGCTATTGTGATCGCAACGAAGGCGGACAAGATCAAACGGTCGCAGCTTCAGAGCCAGATCAAGCAAATTATGGAAGCCCTGGGAGCAGATAGTGATGACATCCTCATCCCCTTCTCATCTCTGACCAAACAGGGAAGGGAGGATATCTGGGACCTGATCGACCAGGTGATCGAGAACGCTATGGCAGATGCCGGAGATGAGCCGGCGCAGCCAGAGGTCAAGTGAATCATGCTTCGCTGAGAGTGAGGAGCCCCTGCAACTGTGAAGACAGTTTCGGGGGCTCCTTGCCGCAGAATCAGTTGAAATATGAAAGTGTATTTTTTATACCAAACGAACCACCAAACGAACAGGAGATTTTGGCTGTTAACATACAGTGGTATACAATGCACTGAAAAAATCTCTATTCTGGACGAATATCTAACATGATATAATAAAAAAGTAAGATATCACTAGAGATTTTGCATCATTGGAGTGAAGGACAGAACTTAGATTAACAGCTTAAGCGATCCAAGAAAATATGCCTTATGCTATAGGCCAATGAAAGGTTTTTTCGAAAAGGTTTTTTATGAATGTAAATATTTCTATCGGTTATAAAGCAAATGAAACGCTATGTAACAATGTGGAATTATCATTTGATATGGGGAGGATAACTCATATCATTGGAGAAAATGGAACAGGAAAGTCTACATTATATAAGACACTGCTAGGTGAATTGAGGCCTTTAAGTGGCCATGTTCCGGTCGAGGTTAAAAAAAATATTGCCGTTATTTCAGATTACATATCGCCTCCTCCAGAGTTAAAAGTGATAGATATTTTGGATTTTATAGGCCAAAAAGATATCGATTACATGAAAAAAAATTTCGAGACACTAACAGATATTATAGCAACTATTAAAAGCCAGAAAATCAGTCAATTGAGTACAGGACAGAAAAGAATTGCGGAAATATTTATGGCCCTTTCTGCAAGGAAGCGTATTTTAATACTGGATGAGGCATGCAATGGACTGGATTATAAAAATCGAAAATTTTTTTTATCAAATATTATAAAATTAGTAAAAGAAGAGAAGCTGTTAATTTTACATACTTCGCATAATCTAGAGGATGTTATTGAACTAGGTGGAAATGTATACGTGCTTGACAAGAATAAAAAAGAATTTCTCCTGTACACAGGAGAAATGTCTATAGATAAATTGAATTTGTTTTTGTGCGAACATTAATGAAGATCAATTTAACAATTCAATAGGAGCGAATATGAGAACATTAAAAATAGAAGTTAGAAGAGTTTATAGGAGCCATATTTTACTATTAAGTATAGCTCTTTTGATTCTTATAGCATTTTTGGGCATCATTCTTAATAATATTTATTATGTTTCAAAGGGCGATTCGCGGTTTTTGTTATTGAGTTTGTATAACTCCTTCACCCAATTTAGTTACTTAATTCTAACATACATTTTTGTGTCGGTTTTTTGTAAGGATTTCCAAAATGGAGTTTACATATGGTATCAGCAACTGGGATATTCCTTTAAAAATGTGATAATCTCCAAATTCATAAGCTTATTAAGCATAATTTTGCCAGTATTAACGATTATTTTTGTGATAGCACAGATATTCAGTGGAAATAAAGATTATAAGTTTTTTATTACCAGCTTAATATGCGTAAATTTGAATATAATATACATCATTACATTGTCATTTTTCTTATCTGTAGTATTTAGGAAAATTATTGTGACAACATTGGTGATGTATGGGATTTATATTTTAGGTAATGGATTAAACTTATGGTTTTATGGGATTTTTAATCCAGCAGATTCAAACAGCATCGCCGCATACTATTTTGCGAAACTGATCAACACGGCACAATTTCATTATTCATTAGGTAAAACTAATTTATCAGATTCAATCTTGTGTGCAGGCTCGATAATCGTACCTATTATGTGGAGCGTATTGCTAGTTGCTGCAGCGATATGTATAAAAAAATATAGAAAGGAGTTGGGTGTGGCTGTCTAAAAAATGTCTGCACCCCCAATTTCATGAATAACAGTTTAGAATTATTGATTTTCAATATAATATATGGCTGCATAATGTTTTCGCTTGGATTATTTATAAAAAAAACAAGCCATCCTAGTACAGTAATTATGTTTATTGCAGGAGATTATTCTGATTTAGATCCTCATAAAGTTTGTTACATTATTGGAAAGAGGATGCTTACTCTAGGTATGGTTTCATTCTTGATAATTCCTTTTGATTTTTTGAAGCCTTCAATTGCTTTTTATGCAATTATAGTTTTAACTATTTTGTGGGTAATATATGAAAATTGGGATTTTATAAAAAATCGGGGAAAATATAGATAGAGATGATCTCTCTGCAACGAATATAAAAATATGCTAAATGATTCAAAAGTTCATTTGAGTGTATCGCCAACCGGCAGAGTGGCATAAAAAGGCTCCTCGCCACCGACGCATTTGCCGGTAGTGAGGAGCCCATATTTCGTTTAGAAAATCTGTCCCGGAAGTTTCAACTTCTTCTTGGGCGGAAATCCTTTGTCGAACTCTTCAACGTCAGAATCCTCCACGTAATACCCCTGCGGTGTCTGGTATACACCGGTGATACCATCAAGGTATCCCGGAATCAGTTCCTTACAGAGGAAGAACGAATCATCCGCACCCTCCGGCAGGTCATGATACCGGATATTGAACTTTCGTGCATAATCAAAACCGCTCTTACCATAAAAACTGAGATTGCCCTCAAACAGAACAGCGCCATAGCCGAGTCCTGCCGCCTTCTCCAGAGAGTATTCAAGCAGTGCCTTTCCATAACCCTTGCGTTTGAGTTCTGGCGTGATGCCAATCGGCCCCATCGTCAGGACACAGATCGCCCTGCCGTCATCGGCTTTGATAATCGTCTTCATGAACATATTCTGTCCGATCAGCCTGCCATCCTGCTCCATGACGAAATTAAGTTCCTTGATGAAAGCCGGATCATCACGCAGCACATGGATCACATAATGCTCACTGCATCCCGGACGGTACACGTTCCAAAACGACTCTCTGACAAGGTTCTCAACTGCTCTGTAGTCTTCGGATCTTTCTAAACGAATGGTGTAGTCATTTGTATTCATTGTTTTTCCCTGAATTGAAAGGTTAAATTTCGCTCGCGCGATTTCTAGGCTGGGAGAGTAGAAATTTCTTTTTCATTTTTAGATCCATTATCCATTAAAATAACGGTTGTAATCAACACGTAAGCTGATTATTCCGGCCCCTTCGGAGCCATCTGTCCGGACAGGTGGCTCTCGTCACACCGGACAGGCGGCTCCGCCGCCCCGCAATATTCAGGATCCGGCTGATTCATAAAACAGAATAGTAATGTGGAAAGATTTAAGAATATCCCCTTTGAAGACTGAAAAAGTGCCAACTCTACGATTCATAGATTTCGATTCTAAGTCCTTTTGGATAAAATATAATTAAATAGGGGGCAAGAATATGGGCAAAAATGTAACAGGTCGCTTTATTGCCGATCTCAGAAAACAAAAGGGTTTTACACAAAAAGAATTGGCCGAAAAGCTTATGGTAACAGATAAAGCAATTTCACGATGGGAAACAGGAAAAGGACTTCCTGACACTTCATTGTTAAAACCGCTTGGAGATGTTTTAGGCGTTTCCGTCACCGAATTGCTGTCTGGGAAAAGGATAGAGGAGGTAGATATAAAAGAGCAGGCTGACAGTATTATTGGGGAGTCGCTGAATTATTCAAAGCGTATGTTTGCAAGAGTAATAAGTGCAATCCTTTTCATCATTGGAATCGCTTTCATAATTTCACCGCTATTTGGGGTAAGTCAAAGTTATATCTGGACGCTGGGTCTTATCATTGTTGCAATAGCAATTCTTTACATCTACACACGAAAGAAGAGGGATTCAATGAAAGCAACGAATAGAGCCTATCATCTGTCCGCTCTTGCGTTACAAGGTATAGCGTTAATTTTAGAGATACTACCGATTGGTGCTGTTATGGTTTTTGCAACAAGTCCAACCGAACGAACTATTGAAGTGTGTTCATATTTTAGTCTGCTCCCAGTAGGGTATGCAAATTTCACACCGTTATTGACAGGCGTCCTAACGATTTTGATAATCTTGCTCGGTGTATTTGCCTTGTTCAGATTTGACAACGCTGCCAATCTCAGAAAAACCATATTTGTTTGCAGCGTCATCTCACTACTGTTTTCGATTGTTCCATTATTCCTATTCGGAACAGTTGGAATGACAGCTGCAAGCTATGCAGTTTCTGGCGCGATTCTCTTTTCGATCTTCCTACAAGCTGCGGCCAATCGAAAAGAATAATTCGTGCCAGCCACCACGGCTGGATTTGAGATTTTCAAAAACAGCTTGTAAAACTTAAACACTTTATTACTTGATCATTTAAGATTTTCCCCGTTATTGTACAGACAAGAAAGCCACAAACACCGCGATCTGCTGTTTTAGGTAAGTGAACAGACGGTATTTATGACTTCCACAAGTGAAGTAATATTAGACCGCAACAGCTACATTTAGCTTGCTGCGGTTTATCAGAAACAATAGTTGCATATAGCACAGGGGAGCCAGATTAACCTGGCTCCCTACATTTACGGAATAACGTGGCTTTCTGTCCATCATTTTGGTGTCTGCTATAATGGTTCCGTAAATTAAGACACTTCTTAAGACGGTTTTTAATGAATCTGATATGCTTGAAACATACCACACATGGAGGAGTCATTTATGTCCCGTACAAGAAGAAACTTTTCAGCAAAGTTCAAGTCCGACCTCGTTCTCGAAGTTCTGAAGGGCGAGAAAGAACTGAATGTCATCGCCACTGAGAACGACATCCAGCCAAATCTTCTCAGGAACTGGAAGAAGGAGTTCTTAGAGAAGGCTTCCGTGGTCTTCGATGATTCCCGTGAGGAAAACATCAAGGAGAAGCTCAGCGAAGAGCGCAAGGAAAAAGCAGCCTATGCCAGGAAGGTCGGTCAGCTCACCATGCAGGTGGACTGGCTCAAAAAAAAATCTGAAGAAATGCTTGGACCTGACTACGAGAGTAAATTTAGTCCGAAGCCTCCGTTCGAAGACTGACAAGCCTGAGATTCCGGTCAGCATGGCCGCAGATCTCTGTGGTATCAACCGAACCAGCATCTACTATGGAGCCAAGTCGGTATCCGATACTGAACTTGAGTGCAAGGCCATTATGGATCACTTCCATACAGATAATCCCACCTGGGGAGCTCGTCAGATGTCCGCCCAACTGAAGTGCCGCGGATATCATATCGGGCGTAAGAAAGCCCGGAAGTGGATGACTGAGATGGCCATTGATCCGATCTATCCGAAGCCGAACCTCTCGAAATGCCTTCAGCATGCTGCCGTCGTTCCGTATCTGCTTCGTAACGCTGATATCACCCGGCCTAACCAAGCCTGGTCGATTGATATAACCTACATTCCGCTGAAGCACAGCTTCCTGTACCTGACAGCTATCATTGACTGGTATAGCCGCTGCATCGTTGGCTGGGATCTAGATGATACACTGGACGCCAGCTCTTGTATTGAAGCATGTAAGAAAGCTTTCCTGGTGGCAAAACCGGAGATCCTGAATTCGGATCAAGGCTGCCAGTTCACCAGCCAGGGCTACAAAGATTTTCTAAAGGCTAACAAGGTACGTCAGAGTATGGACGGCAAGAGCCGCTGGGCTGACAACATCAAGATCGAGCGGTGGTTCCGCTCTTTCAAGTATGAGGAAGCCTACCTGACAGAATGGCACAACATCAAGGAGGCCAGAGCTACGGTCAGGGAGTACATCCATACCTACAACTTCGAGTGCTGTCATTCGGCGATCGGGAATGTACCGCCTGCTTCTGTGTATTACCCGGCAATGCTTTATGAGGAAGCCAGGGATATAGCTTGAACATCAGTACCCCAGGGTATCAATACTCTCATAACTATGGATATCAGTTCATTATAAAAATCTCGGATTTTTGTCTTGAAAACTGACCCATTATATGCTTCTTTATCTCAAGGTATCCCGGAATCAGTTCCTTACAGAGGAAGAACGAATCATCCGCACCCTCCGGCAGGTCATGATACCGGATATTGAACTTTCGTGCATAATCAAAACCGCTCTTACCATAAAAACTGAGATTGCCCTCAAACAGAACAGCGCCATAGCCGAGTCCTGCCGCCTTCTCCAGAGAGTATTCAAGCAGTGCCTTTCCATAACCCTTGCGTTTGAGTTCTGGCGTGATGCCAATCGGCCCCATCGTCAGGACACAGATCGCCCTGCCGTCATCGGCTTTGATAATCGTCTTCATGAACATATTCTGTCCGATCAGCCTGCCATCCTGCTCCATGACGAAATTAAGTTCCTTGATGAAAGCCGGATCATCACGCAGCACATGGATCACATAATGCTCACTGCATCCCGGACGGTACACGTTCCAAAACGACTCTCTGACAAGGTTCTCAATTTCGGCAAGAGATTGCAAAAGAGAACGGCGAAGTTCCGAAATATGGGATAAAATATTCAAATTTTTCTTTCCGGCCTATGGACAACTATTACGGATTATGATATATTACAGATAAAGATACATCGAAATTCGTATTAGAAAGGAGAAGGAATGGGAAGAACAGCAAACAGCGGTGCTCTTACCGAATCTGTCTTTTATATCCTGTTGCGGCTTCATCAACCGGCACATGGTTACGCCCTGATGAAAGACATTGCACAAATGACAGACGGGCGGGTGGAACTTGGCGCCGGTTCCCTCTACGGAGCATTGGATACCCTGCAGAAGAAGGGCTGGATCAAGGCGCGGGACGACCATCCGCAGGACAGAAAAATCGAATACATCATCACGGATACAGGGAAGCAGTTCTTTGAAAAAGAACTCATCCGCCTGAAAGAACTCCTGCAAAACGCAGAGAAAATGAAGGAGGCAATCTCATGAAGACCATCGTTAAAAAGACTTTTATGGATGTTCAAAAGGAAGAAGAATGGCTGAACGAACAGGGAGAAAAAGGACTGATGCTCATCGGTTATCATGGCGGCGAATACGCATTTGAGGATGTTTCCCCGGCCAAGTATCAGTATAAGATTGATCTGCCCGCTTACACCGGTGACAAGAAAAAGGCATACCTGGATTTTCTTGAGCAGACCGGAATTACGGTTGTGGCTGAGTACGCCGGCAGGGTGTATCTGAGGAAGAACGCAGCCGACGGCCCGCTGGAAATCTATTCTGAAAACACGGAGCTTCGAAAACAAGTGAGCAAACGTTATTTTTATTTCTTTGCTATCGGCATACAGCAATTCGTGTTGGGGCTTGCCATGTTGATTCAAACACTGTTTTATGTGCAGCCAAAAGGACTTCCCTTTTGGATTAGTGTGGTGATTGATGCAGGTTTGATGATTTGCGGCATCATCTTCCTTATTATGGGCATTCAAAAGCGCAGGAAGTATGCTGTACCCCAAAAAGAAAGTACGATATGGCAATAAAGCTATAAGATGCCAGATGGATTTCTGTTACAATGATGCTTAAGAAAGATTACAGGCTCAGATATTAAGATCCAGGGCAATATGAAATACAGCCGTTGCCGAGGGGGAGACCATGAGGGGATTTAAGAGGGGATCAAGTCTTACGGACGGCAATTTATCCTTATCCATAGCGCCGGCTCTCACACCGGGAGGGGTGGAGGAGAATCCGTTATTTTTCAGTGGAGAGCTTGCGAACCCCCTGGTGGTCTCAGGGGGACTCCTGGTGCTGGCAGATATTGCAGGCAGCAGATACTTCAAGTACGTACCGGTGGGACAGAAGGATCCGATTCTCTCCGCCCAGGGAGACAGACTCAGGGCGGAGTGTTTTTCTGCCTGCAACGGCGTCTATGCGAGAATGGATCTCTTTCAAAGCGCTTTAGAGGGGGAGATTCGATATGGCACGACAAATGTGGATATTGGTAATGACTTGCGAAAATCCCTCTTGCAGCTAAGAGACCAGGATCGCCTGAAGTTCCGAATTGGCGGCGATGGCTGGAGGACATTTCACAGCAGGCAGTCTGATGACGGATCTGCGCTGACGGAGATGTTGATCCAACGCCCTGTAAAAATGCCGAATCGCTGGATTCGAGCCCTGGGCAACACGGCTATGCTGTATCAGAAGATGAAGTACCGCTTCCATGTGGAGGGGATGCAGGCAAAGGCCTTTATTGCCATGCTGCCGCCCGCTACGGGAAAGGAGCAGGCCGGATGGTTGACGGCCACAAAAAACGGCGTGGTCTTAAAATCCGTGAAGGGGGAAAACAGTGTTTATATTCATGGCCTTCACAGACTCAGCGCCCTAAAGCGTATCATGCGTCATGTAGATGCTGTTTATTTTTATGCGCCTGATGAAGCCGGACAGATGATGCTTGAAGTCTGTATGCCGGGCGCCAATATAACCCTGGGCTTAACCGCTAAGAGTTACGAGGGCTATTCGGGCGAGGGGGCGCTTCTTGATTCCCTTTCCGATCCTAAAATACTGGAATACGCAGATCGGATTGATGATGTGCTGAATTTCGAGCCGAAACTTGATCTTGACAGCATATCCAGATCAATGGGGATCATAAAAGAGGATATGGATGATGCCATAGAGCTTCTGGCAGTTTCTGGAAAGCTCGGCTTTGACGTTCGAGAGAATGCCTTTTTCCACAGGGAATTGCCTGATGATCCGGACAGAATATTGGGGGATAACCCCAGGCTTTTGGCTGCAAAAAAGCTGATGGAAAGCGCCACATATATAGAAGACAATATATGGCATGTGAGATCCGGCGATGCGGATTACAGGGTCATTTATCCTGTTGACGGAAGAGCAGAAGATGCAAAGTGCACCTGCAGATGGTACCTGCGGCATCAAAACAGCAGAGGACCCTGCAAGCACATCCTGGCAGTAAAAATGAAAAAGGGAATATCCTATGGCAAGTAAACTTGAAAAAGCAGTGGAAATCTATCGTTCTCTGGGATATGAGGAGACAGATTTTGACGATATTCTAGAGCTTGGGACAGGAAAGCGGGATGAAGAAAAGATCGCGAGAGAAGGACTCAAATCCGGAGAGTGGACGAAAATCAAGCAGTTGTCCCCCAATAGCTACGGTTTTGTCCCTGTGGTGGATGCAGACCTGGATAAGCTCGCCATTTTTGCCATCCGCGTGGGCGTGGATGCCAGACGAGCCGCAAATGTTGTAAGCCGATCCAGTGAAGTTGCTCTGAGAGCGATTGAGGCTCGCGGAAAGAGCTATGCCATCAACTTTATCAATGCCGCATCCAGAGCAAACAGGAGAAGCTGGGAGCATTCCCTGTCGCGTCTTGGCATGCTGTCCTTAAAACTGCTTCATCGGATGAATCTTGCCATCCCCGAATCTGTGGACTATATGAAGGACTGGGCAGCCGGAGCCGCAGTGATTTTGGGAATCCGAAAGAAGGACGATACATTTGATGAGAATTTTTCCCTGGAAAAAGAGGAGCTTTTAGGAAGGTTTTGCGAGCATATCGAAGTGGGAATTTCCGTGAATGTGCCGGCGACAGGACCTTTTTCGGATATCCTGATATGGGGCGTAGAGAATGGGGCGCTTGACAGAGATCGGGCTCTGGAACAGGTTTTCTATGGCTTGCAGATTGCCCGGAGACCGGGTGACAGAAAGGCTTTCGTCAATGTCCTGGAGCAAATCGGCCTGTCGGATGATGAGATCAGGTCTCGGG
>NZ_DBHIDN010000014.1:6034-42830 GCF_057251025.1 Shuttleworthella sp. | reverse complement strand
TCTACTATTTGTGAAAAGTTTATGAATTACATAGGTCATTGTAACAGATCTTGTCCTCTATTTGCAGAAAAATAGAGTTGGGGAAAGAGAGCGGACGTAGTAGAATAGAAAGAGTTTGAGAAAAGAAGCGGATGATAGAAGGCATCTCAGGAAGTCCGATAGGATATAAAGGAGCAAAGATGAGTCAAGCGGTCAACGCCCTGCCCCGCTGCCCCTATGAGAAGTGGTGCGGCGGTTGCAGCATGCAGCGCCTGCCCTATGCAGAGCAGCTGAATATCAAGGAGAAGAGGGTGGCTGATCTTCTGAGGGCCTATGGGAGACCGGAGCCGATTCTCGGGATGAACTTTCCTTATTACTATCGGAACAAGGCGCATGCGGTCTTCGGCGGGAGCTTAAGGGGAAGGATCGTCTGCGGCACCTACGAGAGAGGAAGTCATCGGATCGTCAACATCGAGCGCTGCCAGATCGAGGACCGGGCCTGTGATAAGATCATTGCGACAATCAGAGACCTTCTTCCCTCCTTCAAGATGGATCCCTATCGGGAGGATACCGGGCGCGGTTTCCTGCGGCATGTGCTTGTGCGGCGGGCGGCAGACGGGGGCCAGCTGATGGTGGTCCTGGTGACAGGACAGGTAGCCTTCCCGTCCCGCAGGAACTTCGTGGCCCGGCTCCTGGAACTCCACCCCGACATTACGACTATCCTGCAGAATATCAATGATCAGGATAGCTCGATGGTCCTGGGAGACCGGTTTGAACTTCTCTACGGACCGGGATATATTGAGGACAGGCTGATGGGGGCCTGCTTTCGGATCTCACCGGCCGCCTTCTATCAGGTGAACAGCCAGCAGACCAAGAAGCTCTACCGTCTGGCGGTCGAGATGGCCGGACTGGAAGGGGGAGAGCGGGTCCTGGACGCCTATTGCGGCACGGGCACCATCGGCATCGTCGCCGGCGTGGAACTGGCCGGCCGAACCGGAGGTCAAGTGGAATTGACCGGCGTCGAGTGCAATCCGGCGGCGGTCAGAGACGCCAGAATCAATGCCAGAGTAAACGGTCTGAAGCGGGCCCGATTTGTTGCCGCTGACGCCACGCCTTTTATCTTGTCCGAGGCCGCGGCAGGGAAATCCTATGACCTGGTGTTCATGGATCCGCCCAGGGCTGGTGCAAGCGAGGACTTCCTTCGGGCCCTCATCCGGCTTGCTCCGAAGAGACTGGTCTATATCTCCTGTAATCCGGAGACCCAGGCCAGAGATCTCAGGATCCTGGCGGGCTCCTACGAGGTCAGGCGGATTGCCCCGGTGGATATGTTTCCCTTCACAGACGGGATCGAGAATGTGGTCTGGCTTGAGAGAAGATCTTCTTGAGAGAGCGGCAGACCGGTTGCAAAAGAGCAGGAGATACTATGCAAGAGAATATAAATGAGGGGCTTACTAAGGCCCAGGTGGAGGACCGGGTCCGACAGGGCAAGGTGAACGTCATCACTGCGGAGACCTCTAAGACCACGAAAGAAATCATCAGGGATAATGTCTTCACTTATTTCAACCTGATCTTCCTGATCCTGGCTGTCCTGGTTGTAATCGGAGGCTCTCTTCGGAGTCTGACCTTCCTGCCGGTGATTGTCGCCAACACCGTGATCGGAATCGTACAGCAGCTGCACGCCAAGAGGATCCTGGATCGGCTGGCAGTCCTGGCGGAGTCCAGTTATGAGGTCCTTCGCGATGGGGAGAAGGTCCGGATCCCTATGTCGGAGCTTGTGACCGATGACCTGGTGGTCCTGGAGGCGGGCGTGCAGATTCCGGCGGATGCCGTCCTGCTCGAGGGAAGGATCATGGCCAACGAGTCCCTGCTGACCGGAGAGTCGGATGAGATCGAGAAGGTCTCCGGCAGTGAACTCAAGTCCGGTTCCTTCATTGTCTCAGGGAATTGTCTGGCCCGATTGACCCGGGTGGGGGATGAATCCTATGTCTCTCGTCTGACGGCGGAGGCCAAGGAGATCAAGGAGAAGCAGTCCGAGATGGTGAGCAGCATCGAGTGGGTCGTAAGGATCGCCGGCGTTGCCATCATCCCGATCGGGCTTACGCTCTTCCTGGAGTCCTACATCCTCAATGAGAAGGGCTTCTCAGAATCCATCCTCTCCATGGTGGCCGCGGTGATCGGAATGATCCCGGAGGGACTCTATCTTCTGGTGACGATTGCTCTGGCTATGTCTGCCGCCCGCCTTGCGGCCAAGAAGGTGCTCCTGCATGATATGCACTCCACGGAGACCCTCGCCAGGGTAGATATCCTCTGTGTGGACAAGACGGGAACCATCACGGACAATGACATGCGCGTGGTCGAGGCATTCGGGCCCCGGGGGGAGGCGATCACTGATCAGGCGGAGCGGACCCTGGCCGCCTATATTGCGACCAGCGTGGACAACAACATCACCATGCAGGCCCTGCAGGACTACTACCGGGATGCGGTGTCTATGCCGGAGGCCCGGGTCACCCCCTTCTCCTCCAAGCACAAGTACTCCTGCATTGATACCCCGCAGGCCTCCTACCGGCTCGGAGCGCCGGAATTTCTTCTGGCTCCGCAAGCCATGGAGGACAACCGAGAGGCTCTGGCAGAGAGAACCGGGCAGGGACAGCGTGTTCTTGCACTGGTGTGTGACAAGAGCGGAAGCGGTCTGTTTGAGCCGCTGGCATTTGTCGCGCTGGAGAATGGCCTCCGTCCCAATGTGGAGGACACCTTCGCCTATTTCAGGGACCAGGAGGTGGAGATCCGAGTCATCTCCGGAGATAATCCGCAGACTGTCTCCACGATTGCCCAGGGGGTAGGGATTCCGGACGCGGACCGGTGTGTGGACGCAAGCCGGCTGAAGACGGAAGCGGACATCCGGGATGCCGTCGAGAAGTACCGGGTCTTCGGACGGGTCAAGCCCGAGCAGAAGAAGTCCATCGTCACGGCCTTGAAGGAGACCGGCAAGAAGGTGGCCATGACCGGAGACGGCGTCAATGATATCCTGGCAATGAAGGAGGCGGACTGCTCCATCGCCATGGGGTCCGGGTCTGACGCCGCCCGCCAGGCTGCCCAAGTGGTCCTTCTGGATGACGACTTCTCCCACATGCGGGAGATCATCTCGGAGGGAAGACGGGATATCAACAATATCACCCGGTCGGCTACCCTCTTCCTCTACAAGAATATGTTCTCGGCGATGCTGGCCATCTGCTCGATCATCCTGGTCTTCGCCTATCCCCTGGAGCCGGCCCAGATCTCCCTGGTGTCCGCATTCAATATCGGCCTGCCCGCCTTCCTTCTGGCGTTCGAGCCCAACAACAAGAAGCAGCACGTGCATTTCTTCCGATCGACCATGTTTCAGGCCTTCCCGGCTTCTCTGACGTCCTTCATCGCCATTGCCGGTCTGGTCGGCTTCGCTGAGGTCTTCGGGATCGGGTCGCAGGATGTGGCGACCGCTTCCACCTATCTCCTGTCCATTGCGGGCTTCCTGGTCCTCTACCGGATCATACGTCCCCTCAATGTCTATCGGGCGATTGTTCTGGCAGTCTCGATCGCGGGCTTTATCCTGGGAGGCTATTTCTTCAGCGGCCTCTTCAACCTGCAGAAACTCTCTTTCCCGGGCCTCCTCCTGGCCGGCCTCTTCGCTGTGGCACAGGAGTCCGTGGTCCGCAACCTCTACAAGCTCTTTGACCGGGTCAAGGACTTGATGAAGCAACAGCGAAATAAACATGCAGACAAGCACAGCAAAGGAGAATGAAAATGATTGATTCGCTGAAAAAACTGCACTTTCACGTGACGGCACAGGCCCTTGTTTTCTTGATTCTGGGCCTGGTTATGGTATTCTCTCCCTATAGCGTGACCACCTTCCTGGTTCGGCTGGTGGCCGCTATGGTCCTCCTGATGGGGGCTTTTGTCCTGGTCGGCGGCCTTATGACAGAGTCTGTCTTCAGCAGTCTGTCAGGAGGCCTCCTGGTCCTGATCGCCCTCTGGGCCTTCTCAAGACCCTATACGGTTGCGGCCTTCCTGCCTGCCGTCTTCGGCCTGGTCATGCTCTATCACGGGATCCAGGACATCGGTCTTGCCCTGGAGTCCAGGGGCTATCAGGCATCCTCCTGGGCGGGGATGATTGCTGTCGGGATCATCTCCGTGATTCTGGGGCTGATTTGTATCTTTGGGGCGCTCGGTGTCGTAAGCCTTGTGACCAGGGTGATCGGGGTCATGGTGATTGCCGACGCGATCGGAGATATGATCCTGGTTCGCCAGACCAATCGGGCATCCAGGGAGCTTGTGGATGCGGAGGTCGTCTCTGAGGAGGATATCGACGAGTGAGGCAGATGGAATTCAAGATGGAGCGGGCGGAGCTTCTCGACCTGGTGAAGGCCGGAGAGAGGCTCGCGGTCAAGGAGAGCGCCCTGCCCAATTCCTATTACTACACTCTGGAGCATGCCTACGGCATGTCGGCGAATTACGGCAGCCTGGAGCGGCTGAAGGCGACGGAGGGGGTCGTGAGAGACGTCAGGGAGACGCCGAAGGGCTACTTCGTCACAATGGAATTTGAGGAGTGATATGAGTGTCGAGAGCAGTCATGCAATCGATCTGCTTCTGGCAGAGAGCCTGAAGGAATTGGCGACCCGCCGCCCGATCGAGAAGATCACGATTCGCGAGATCACAGAGAGGGCGGGTGTGATCCGGCCCACCTTCTACAACCACTTCCGGGATAAGTATGAGCTCCTGGAATGGATTGTCCGCAGGGACCTGATGGAGCCCATCACTGGAATGCTTGTGAGCGGGCGGATCAAGGAGGCGGCGACCCGGGTCCTGGCCAAGATCCAGGCGGAGAGGGACTTCTATCTGAATGCCTCTCGCCTGGAGGGACAGAATTCATTCGGAGAAATCCTGCGGGCCTGTATCGCAGACCGGATCCTGGCCTTGACCAAGGCGGAGGGGATCCATGCCCGCCTGGACTACGACTGGCTGACCCCGGACCTGGTGGCTGACTACTACGCCCAGTCCATCAGTTACCCGGTCCTGCGCTGGATTCGAAACGGCATGCGCCTGCCGGCGGAAGAAGTCGCAACGGCAGTGCTCTATGTCTGGGAGCATGCGGCCAAGGATATCTTCCGGGAGATGTGATGACAGAGGAGCGCATGCCGCGGAAGCAATCGATACTTGTTGGGGACTTGTTGGGGATTTGTTAGGGATAGAGGAAAGCAGGAAATGAGTTTACTGGAAATCGTACTGATCGTCGCCGGCATCAGTCTGGATATCTTCGCGGCCCTGGAAATCGAGGGCGCCATGCTTGCCAGGATCAACCGCAAGACCCTGATCTATGTCACCGGCCTTGTGGTTCTGATGCAGCAGATCTTCTTCTTCTTCGGCTATCTGGTCAGCAATACCATTGTGCACATGCAGACCTGGCAGCTGCCGTCCGACCGGTGGGGGTCCTGGACGGCTGTCCTCATCTTCGCCTTCCTGGGACTCCGCCTCCTGATCAAGGCGGTGCGCCGGGAGCTGGTGCATGAATCCCGAAGAGAGGTCCAGGTGCAGCGGTATGCCAAGATTATTGCCGTGGCCAGTATCTACACCATTTTGGCGGGACTCGCCTGCGGATTTCTGGGGAGCCACACCCTTACCGTCTTTATCGTAATCCTCATCTCATCGGTCCTTGCGGCTGTCCTGGGAATATTCGTGGGCTACCGCTTCGGCTACGAGGGGAAGACCCTGGTCTATGCCGCCGGGGGCATCCTCCTGTGGATTGCCGGCCTGGAAATCCTGTTCCGAAGTATCTTGAAAGTGCTTCATTTCTAATCGAAGAAGGAGTTATTATGAACCGTCGTTCCAAGAAGCAGAGAATTGTCTCAGGATTGATTATCCTTGTCCTGATCGTCACGATGGTGATCACCATGCTCGCACCGCTTCTGATGAACTAAGAGGTCCTTATCATAGAAAGCAGTTGTCATGAAAGTCGGAAAAGTATCCGAAAGCGTCCTGCGGCGCTCGGTCATCAGACAGATTCACAATAAGAGGCCAGAGGTTCTCCTGGGCAGCGGCGTGGGAGAGGACTGCGCGGCGGTCCGGCTTAAGGAGGATGAGGTCTTCGTCCTCTCGACGGACCCGATCACGGGGACAGCCAGGGACATCGGTCATCTTGCCATTCGCGTCACGGTCAATGACCTGGCCTCATCCGGGGCGGAACCGATCGGGGTGCTTCTCACGGTCCTCTTGCCCGATCACACGACAGAGTCTGTGCTAAGAGAAATCATCCGCCAGGCGGAGGCAGCCTGCCTGGAAGACGGGATGCAGATCATGGGCGGTCACACGGAGGTGACCTGTCAGGTCAGGCAGCCGCTTGTGTCCGTGACCGGCGTTGGCAAGGTCAAGAGGGGACATCTGATCACAAGCGGCGGTGTCCGGCCCGGGATGGATTTCGTCATGACCAAGGCAATTGCCCTGGAGGGGACTTCCATCCTGGCCAAGGACCGGGGAGAAGACTTAAAAAAGCATTTCCCGGAGGAGCTTGTGAGGACTGCCGCGGACTTCGACCGGGAATTGTCGGTCCTCCCGGAGTCCCGGATCGCAGCCGCATTCGGTGTGGCAGCCATGCACGATGTCACGGAGGGCGGCATCTACGGAGCCATCTGGGAGATGTGCCAGGCCTCGGGATGCGGCTGCCGGATCGATCTCAAGAAGATCGCCATCCGGCAAGAGAGTGTGGAGATCTGCGAGTATCTGGGGCTCAACCCCTACAAATTAATCTCTTCCGGTTGTATGCTTATTGCGACAGAAGACGGCAACGGTCTCGTGATGGAGCTGGCCAAGGCGCAAATCGAGGCCTGTGTCATCGGCAAGGCCACGGATTCCAATGACAGAATCCTCTTCAACGGGGAGGAAGAGCGCTATTTAGAGACGCCCAAGACAGATGAGCTCTATCGGCTGGCATGAGGCAGGAGGTGAAATATGGGTAAGCTGGAGGAGAAGATCTTAAGTTATATGGAGCACAATGCCAGGATCAGCATCCATGATCTGGCGGCGATGATCGGGTCGGATGAGGCCAGCGTCATGAATGCCTTGGAGCAGCTTGAGGCGGACCATGTCATCGCGGGCTATCTGACCCTGATCGACTGGGAGAGAGCCGGCAATGAATCCGTCTCCGCCATGATCGAGGTCTCTGTGACTCCGCAGCGGGGAATGGGGTTTGACTCGGTGGCCGAGCGGATCTACCGCTATCCGGAGGTCAACTCCGTCTACCTCATGTCCGGCGGCTTCGACCTCATGGTGACCATTGAGGGCAAGACCCTGCGGGAGGTCTCCTCCTTCGTGTCTGACAAGCTGTCCACCCTGGACTCTGTGCTCTCGACCAAGACCAATTTCATCCTGAAGAAGTACAAGGACCACGGGGCAATCCTGTCCGCTGAGCCCCGTGACAACAGAATGAAGGTGTCCCTATGAGAGAACCCCTGTCCAAGACGATTACGACGATCCGGCCGTCCGGGATTCGTAAATTCTTCGATATTGTCTCCGAGATGGAGGACGCGATCTCCCTGGGTGTGGGAGAGCCGGACTTCGACACTCCCTGGCGGATCCGGGACGAGGCGATCTACTCCCTGGAGCAGGGGAGGACCTTCTATACGTCCAACTCCGGGCTCCTGGAGTTAAGAGAGGGGATCTGCGCCTATTTAAAGCGCCGCTATGGGATGGACTATGATGCCGGGCAGGAGGTTATGGTGACCGTCGGCGGGTCCGAGGCCATTGATCTTGCCCTGCGCGCCATGCTGGATCCGGGGGATGAGGTCCTGATTCCAACACCCAGCTATGTCTCCTACAGCCCCTGTACCGTTCTGGCCGGCGGCCTTCCCGTCGAAATCCCCCTCCGGGAGGAGGACCGCTTCCGTCTGACCCCGGAAGCGCTAGAGGCCGCCATCACGGACAAGACCAAGATCCTGATCATGCCCTTCCCCAACAACCCGACCGGGGGCATTATGGAGAGGGAGGACTTAGAGGCGGTCCGCGAGGTCATCTTAGAGCACGACCTCTTCGTCCTGACCGACGAGATCTACGCGGAGCTGACCTACGGCTTGGACCATGTCTCCATCGCCTCCCTGCCCGGCATGAAGGACCGCTGTGTCTTGATCAACGGCTTCTCCAAGGCCTTCGCCATGACGGGCTGGCGGCTGGGCTACGCCTGTGCCCCCAAGCACATTCTGTCTCAGATGCTCAAAATCCACCAGTTCGCTATCATGTGCGCGCCGACAACCTCCCAGTATGCCGCAGTTCAGGCCATCAACAACTGTGACGGGGAGGTCAGCGGGATGCGGGAGCAGTATGACGCCCGCCGCAAGTATGTCCTGACCAGATTCGAGGAGATGGGACTTAAGTGTTTCACACCGGAAGGGGCCTTCTACACCTTCCCCAATATCTCCGATTTCGGCATGACGTCCGAGGCGTTTGCCACCCGGTTTCTGAATGAGAAGAAGGTGGCCGTGGTTCCGGGATCCGCCTTCGGAGCTTCCGGAGAGGGCTTTATCCGCATCTCCTACGCCTACTCCATCGATGACCTGAGGGAGGCCCTGGATCGGCTGGCGGACTTTGTCGCGCAATTGCGGGGGGACCGGTAGATGCCCCTGAATATTGTCCTGCATGAGCCGGAGATTCCCGCCAACACGGGAAATATCGGCCGCACCTGCGTTGCCATCGGGGCCCGTCTGCACCTGATCGAGCCCCTTGGCTTCATCATCAATGACAAGAAATTGGCCCGGGCCGGCATGGACTACTGGAAGCAGCTGGACCTGCGGACCTATCTGGACTGGGAGGACTTCTGCGCCAAGAATCCGTCCGCCAGGATCTGGATGGCCACGACCAAGGGGCGGCAGGTCTACTCGGACGTATTCTATGGCCCGGATGACTACATCGTGTTCGGCAAGGAATCTGCGGGAATCCCGGAGGAGATCCTCGTCCGACATCCCAAGTCCTGTATCCGCATCCCCATGGAGGGGGAGATTCGGTCTCTCAACCTGGCCAATTCTGTCGCCATTGTGGCCTATGAGGCCATGCGGCAGAACCGCTTCTGTCATATGACCACCAAGGGAGACCTGCATCGCCTGCACTGGACCCCGGAGGATATGTAAATGTCTAACATCATTGCGGCGGATGCCCTTAAGCACGAATATGTCCGCCATAACGAAGAGGGGGAGGTCGTCGCCTCATTTATGGCCTTGGACGGGGTGGACCTGACGGTGGCGGAGGGAGATTTCATCTCCATCTTAGGGCACAACGGGTCGGGAAAGTCGACCCTGGCCAAGCACTTGAACGCGCTCCTATTTCCCAGCGGGGGGACGCTCTATGTCGGAGGCTATGACGCGGCTGACCCCAAGAACACCTATGCGGTGCGCCAGACGGCGGGGATGGTCTTCCAGAATCCGGACAACCAGATCATTGCCTCCGTCGTGGAAGAGGATGTGGGCTTCGGACCGGAGAACATCGGCGTCCCCACAGAGGAAATCTGGCGGCGGGTGGAGAATGCCCTCCGGTCTGTCGGCATGTGGAAATACCACAGCCACTCGCCCAACCGTCTGTCCGGAGGTCAGAAACAGAGGGTGGCCATCGCCGGCGTCATGGCCATGGAGCCCAGGTGCATTATCCTGGATGAGCCGACGGCCATGCTCGATCCAAAGGGGCGCGAGGAGGTGCTCCGCGCGGTCCATGAGCTCAACCGCAAGAAGAAGGTCACGATCATCCTTATCACCCACTACATGGAAGAGGTTGTGGATTCGGACTATGTCTTCGCCATGGACCGGGGCAAGATCTTCCTCCGGGGCCGGCCCAGGGAGGTCTTCTCGCAGGTGGAGGAGCTTCAGTCCCATCGGCTGACGGTGCCCCAGATCACCCTCCTGGCCCATGAACTGCGGAAGGCCGGCCTTATGATCCCGGAGGGGATCTTAACCCGGCAGGAGCTGGTCGATGCCCTGCTGGAGGAGAAAGAGAGCAGGCGGCCCCAATCGGATGGGGAAGAGGTCCTGTGACCGGGCCCGGCCTTGAGAGAACCGGTCAGAGAGTGTGATTCAGGGAGAGAAGAATGTCTTTACGCTTAGAGCATGTGACATATTCATACAGTCCGGGCACCGCCTATGAGATCAAGGCTCTGGACGATGTGAGCCTGACGATTGCCGAGGGGTCTTTCGTCGGGATCATCGGCCATACCGGTTCCGGCAAATCGACCCTGATCCAGCACCTGAACGGCCTGCTCAGGGCCACGGAGGGAAAGATCTACTGGGAAGACCGGGACATCTACGCGCCGGAGTATCCCCTGCGGAAGCTGCGCCTGGAGATCGGCATGGTCTTCCAGTATCCGGAACATCAGCTCTTTGAGACGACGGTCTTCGAGGATGTCTGCTTCGGACCCGGCAACAAGGGCATGTCGAGAGATGATGCCAGGGCTGCGGCCAAAGAGGCCCTGGACCTGGTCCATTTTCCGGAAGAACTCTATGAGAATTCCCCCTTTGACTTGTCCGGGGGCCAGAAGCGAAGAGCGGCCATCGCCGGGGTCCTGGCCATGCGGCCCAAGGTCCTGATCCTGGATGAGCCCACCGCAGGGCTGGATCCAAGAGGGCGCGATGAGATCCTGGACCTGGTCAGGGAACTACACGACCGGGCCAGGATCACGGTGATCCTGGTCTCTCACTCCATGGAGGATGTGGCCAACTATGTGGATCGGATCATCGTCATGGATGAGGGTAAGGCCCAATTCGACGGAAGTCCCAAGGAGGTCTTCGCCCATTATCGGGAACTGGAGGCGATGGGGCTCGCGGCCCCTCAGGTGACTTATCTGATGCACGACTTGGCGGAGGCGGGATTCGACCTGTCGACCGATGCGACCAAGGTGGAAGAGGCCAAGGCGGAGATCCTTAAGAACTTTGCGAGAGGAGAGCAGGAGGCGTCATGTTCAGACAGATGACCCTGGGCCAGTATTATCCGGCCGATTCCATCATTCACAGAATGGACCCCAGGGTCAAACTCTTCGAGACCCTGGTCTTCATTGTCGTCCTCTTCCTGGTCAATCATCCGGTCGGTTATCTCCTGGTGACGGTGTGGATGGTCCTGATCATCGCCCTCTCCAAGGTTCCGGTCTCCTTCATGCTGCGGGGCCTGCGCGGAATCGTGATGCTTCTTGTCATTGCCGGACTCTTCAACCTCTTTCTGACGCCCGGCAGGACTCTTGTCGCGCTGGGACCTATGGTGATCTCCGATGCGGGCTTGAAGAACGCCATTCTCATGACCGTCCGCATGATCTTCCTGATCGTGGGCTCGTCCGTTATGACCCTGACCACAACCCCCAATCAGCTGACAGATGGTCTGGAGAGCGCTCTTCATCCCTTGAGCAAGATCAAGGTGCCGGTCCATGAGATCGCCATGATGATGTCGATCGCCCTGCGCTTCATCCCCATCCTGATCGAGGAGACGGATAAGATTATGAAGGCGCAGATGGCTCGTGGAGCGGATTTCGAGCAGGGAAATATCGTCCGGAAGGCCAGGAACATGATTCCGCTTCTGGTGCCCCTGTTCGTCTCTGCCTTCCGCCGGGCCAATGACCTGGCCCTGGCCATGGAGGCCCGCTGTTATAACGGGGGAGAGGGAAGAACCAAGATGAAGCCGCTGGTCTATACGCGGCTTGACTATGTCTCCTACCTTGTCATCGGTCTCTTCATGCTCCTGCTCATCGCGGTCCACTATTTGCCGGGGCCCGCGCTCTGAGGGTGCCGGGGCAAGCGGGAGAAGAGTTCAAGAGGAGACAGGCCGGTTTCTATCCGGATGGGCCTGCTGCAAGAGGAGTGACAGATGCGGGTGAGAGCTACGATTGCCTATGACGGAACTGAATACTGCGGCTGGCAGGTCCAGCCCAACGGCATCTCCGTCCAGGAGGTGGTCAATGAGAAGCTCTCTGACCTCCTGCAAGAGGAGATCTCCTGTGTCGGGGCCAGCCGGACGGATGCCGGGGTTCACTCTCTGTGCAATGAGATCCTCTTTGAGACGGGGACCCGCATCCCCGCAGACAAGATCGCCTATGCCTTAAACCAGCGCCTGCCGGAGGACATCGTCTGCCAGGGGTCTGCTCAGGCCGCAGAGGACTTTCATCCCCGTTTTTCCGCATCCTATAAGACCTATGAATACCGGATCTTAAACCGGCGATTTCCCCTGCCGACGAAGCGGAGGGATAGTCTCTTCTATCACTATGACCTGGACGAGGAGAAGATGCAGGAGGCAGCTGCCTTTTTGTTGGGGGAGCATGACTTCAGCTCCTTCTCCTCCATTCACGCCCAGTCGAAGACAAGAACCAGGACCATCTACCAGGCCCTTGTCACAAGAGACGGAGACGATCTGATCACCATCCGCCTCTGCGGGAACGGTTTTCTCTACAATATGGTCCGCATTATCGCCGGAACACTGATTGAGGTGGGGGCAGGGACGACAAGCCCCGGGGAGTTTCGGCAGATCCTGGAGGGAAGAGACCGGGATCTTGCGGGACCGACGGCTCCGGCCAAGGGTCTGACCCAGGTCGGCCTGCACTATCTGACCAAAGAGGAGATGGCCCGCCGGGACCGGGGAGGGGAATGGCCTTTTCTCATTGACAGGGACGAGCCGCTATAGTATGATTGTACGGCTGACATAGTGTAGAAACGCAAGTTCAAAAGCCCCGAAATTGCGTTTTGACTATAAACAGTGTGCTGCCGGTCTTTCGGACATTTGCCCGGCGGCATGCGCCAAGACAATATTTAGGAGGATTATCCGGATGAAGACTTATATGCCGAACCCGACGCAGATCGAGAGAAAGTGGTATGTAGTTGACGCAGAGGGACAGACCCTTGGCCGTCTGACTTCTGAGATCGCAAGAGTGTTAAGAGGCAAGAACAAGGCCATCTACACGCCCCACGCAGACTGCGGTGACTACGTCATTGTCATCAATGCCGAGAAGGTCGCTGTTACCGGCCGTAAGCTGGACCAGAAGATCTACTACAGACATTCCGAGTACGTCGGCGGCTTCAAGGAGACCAGTCTTCGCGTGATGCTCGAGAAGCACCCCGAGAGAGTCATCGAGCACGCTGTCAAGGGTATGCTCCCCAAGGGACCTCTTGGTTCTGAGATGTACAAGAAGCTCTTCGTATATGCAGGCCCTGACCACAAGCATGCGGCACAGAAGCCTGAGACTCTTGCATTTTAATCGATAGGGAGGATAAGACATTGGCTAACACGAAGTATTATGGAACCGGCAGAAGGAAGTCATCCGTAGCGAGAGTCTACCTGACTCCCGGAACCGGCAAGATCACAATCAACAAGACGGACATCGACGAGTACTTTGGTCTTGAGACCCTCAAGGTGGTTGTTCGCCAGCCCTTCAATGCGACAGACACACTGGACAAGTTCGACGTGCAGGTAAATGTCAAGGGAGGCGGCTACACCGGTCAGGCGGGAGCAATCCGCCACGGCATCGCCCGCGCCCTGCTCGAGGCAGATGCGGAGTACAGACCTGCCCTTAAGGCAGCAGGCTTCCTGACCAGAGATCCTCGCATGAAGGAGCGCAAGAAGTACGGTCTCAAGTCAGCCCGTCGCGCACCCCAGTTCTCAAAGCGTTAATCGATTGCTGCAAATACTTGAAAAGCCGCGTAAACAAGCCGTTTACGCGGCTTTATTCATATGCAGAAACAGCTCGGATTTTTGTCACTGAATTTACAATCTTTGAAATCATGATAGTTTCTTGATAATTGTCCCCTATCCTATGCTTGTAAAGGGAAAGTTACGGCTTTCAAGAAAGGAAAGGAACGGTTGGTAGGATGAGAGACAATATTCTTGAAACAAGAGAATTGACAAAGAAATTTTCCGGACAGCTTGCCGTGAGCGGTGTCTCGCTGGAGATTAAGAGGAATACCATTTATGGACTGCTTGGCCCGAATGGCGCGGGAAAATCCACCACACTGAAGTTGATCCTGGGATTGCTCCGTCCCACAAAAGGGGAAATCCTTTTTGACGGAGAGCCCTGGAGGCGGGACCACCTTGTGAAGATCGGCGCGCTGATTGAGGAGCCTGCATTATACGGAAACCTGACAGCTGAGGAAAACCTGCTTGTTCACACAAAGCTCCTGGGCGTCCCGAAAGATAAAATCTATGAGCTTTTGGAAATCGTTGATCTGAAGGACACCGGCAGTAAATGCGCCTCACAGTTCTCGCTCGGCATGAAAGAACGGCTTGGGATCGCCATTGCCCTGCTGAATGATCCCTCCCTGCTGATATTGGATGAGCCCACCAACGGGCTCGATCCGGTGGGTATCCAGGAGCTGCGTGAACTGCTTGTCAGCTTCCCGAAAAAAGGTATGACGGTGATCCTCTCCAGCCACATTCTTTCTGAGGTTGATCAGGTCGTGGATGAGATTGGCATTATCAATCAAGGGAAGCTGATGTTCCAGGGTGCCCCAAACCGGGATGAGAATTTGGAGGAGTTCTTCATGGAGGTAATCAAAGGAGGCCCGCACAGATGAATGGATTACAGTCTGAGCTGCTGAAATACAGAAGAACCTTCACAAAGAAACTTGTGATCCTGCTGCCTCTGTTCTTTGTCCTCCAGGCAATGCCCGGCATCTGGCTCATGCCGAAGGACGTTGTGCGCGGCTGGGAACACGTGTATACGATGGTGTTTAATATCTGGACGGTCATATTCCTGCCCCTTGGCATTGCGCTATTTGCATACCTGATCGATTTGCAGGAGAAAAAAGCAGGGAATTACCGCAGCTTACGCGCACATGCGTATTCCCCCGGCCGGCTATGGATCAACAAAGTGGCTGTGATGGCGCTGTTTACTTTCATCGCAACGCTGATCCTCTTTGCGGCGACGATCTGCTCCGGACTGATTACGATCACCGATGGGAAATGGGAGATTCCATGGAGAATGATCTTGTCAGCAGATTTCCTCGCCTGGCTCTCGTGTCTTGCGCTTATTCCGATTCAGCTATGGGCCGCAACGGGGAGAGGTATGTTTGCAAGCATGGGAGTGGGCTTTGTAGGCTTGACGGCAGGAATGTTTGTCGTTAAAAAATCCTGCTGGTTCCTGGTCCCGTGGAGCTGGGGAACACGTATGATGTGCCCTGTCCTGCAATTAGGCCCCAATGGTGTCATGCTGGATGCGGGCGATCCTCTGCTGGACCCTTCGGTTCTGCCCGTTGGGATCACCCTTTCCCTTGTCGGCTTTTTTGCAGTGACCGGAGTTACCGCACTGTGGTTTCAAAGGAGGGAGTTGAAATGATTTCAGTATTGTCATCCGAATGGACCAAGACGAAGCGGACGGCGATTCGCCGGTTGACCTTCCTGTTTCCTGTCCTGTTTTCTCTGGCAGGCGTCGCCTATTTTTCCATGCGAAGCGACTTGGAAGAAATCAATGTATTTCAGGGATTCTACATTGCATGGGCCGCGTTTGTTGTTCCTCTGGCCATCAGTATTCTTGCGGCGTTCATCGTCCAGGAAGAAGAACTGGCCGGTAATTTCACAGGCTATCTCAGCACAAGTATTCCCCGAAGGGCTCTCTATGCCGGAAAGTTCTGGACGCTGTTTCTCTGCAATGCGGTCAGCACGGTCATTGCCCTGATTGTCTTTTGTATCGGGATGAGCATCGCTTCTCCGGGGACTGTGAACGGATGGGCCATATTCATCTTCGCGATGATCCTTGAACTTTACGGGACGCTGCCGCTTCTGGCGCTCCACTTGTGGCTGAGCTTTACCTGGGGAACGGGAACTTCGATCGGCATCGGCATCGGCGGCCTTGTGATGGCGACAGTCATAGGAACGACGGTTCTGGGCGATAAAATCTGGATGTTCATCCCCTGGACATGGCCGTCACGGTTAGCAAACCTGCCGGGGGCCTATTTGAGATTCACTGCCGGAATGAATATGCCCCCGGCTGAAATCTCATCGGGCGCTGTTTTGCAGCAGCTCATCATTGGCACGACTGCCGTCCTGATCTGTCTGATCGCCTGTTATGTCGGCGGAATCATCTGGTTTAACAAATGGGAAGCATCACGGTAGCAAGGGACACGCTCATTTTGGGTCCTATCGCCTGCGAGGACGGATCGGTTGTGCAGCCGTGATGGTCGCAGACCGGACTTGTGCAGATGATCCGGTGTAAGCTGTTTGTCGGTAGCGGTAAAAAGGAGCAGACAGTAAATGAGTAAAATATTGATCATTGACGATGAAAAAGAACTGGTCGCCCTTCTGCAGGACGAGCTCACGGCGCGGGGTCATCGGGTTTTGACAGCCTATAACGGGGTAGACGGCGTGGCGCTTGCAAGAGAACAGCCGGAGCTCATTGTCCTTGATATTATGATGCCGGAGATGGATGGATTTGAGGTCTGCCGGAAAATCCGTGGCGAGGTTCTGTGCCCCATCCTGTTCCTGAGCGCAAAGCAGGCGGAAAGCGATAAAATCCGCGCTTTGACACTCGGCGGGGATGATTATATCTCAAAACCCTTCGGGCTCAGGGAACTTTTAGCAAGGATCGACGCGAACCTTCGGAGGGAACAGCGGTCTCAGTACATCAATGCGGAGAAGAAGCGCACAAAGCTGTACTTCAGCGAATTAAGTATTGACCTGTCGGAGCATAGGGTGAAAATCGGCGGAGAAACAGTTCCCATATCCAAACGGGAATACGACATCGTTGAGCTTCTGGCGCTCCATGCCGGACAGGTTTTCTCCAGGGAACATATCTACGAAAGGGTATGGGGATATGACTCTGACGGTGACGCTTATACGGTTGTGGAGCATATTCGGAAAATACGAAAGAAGTTTGCCGAGCTATCCCAAGGCACAGAGTATATTTCTACGGTATGGGGCATCGGCTACAAATGGAACCGTATATAGGAGTTGGTGAGCGCATGAAAAAACAATCTCTTGCCGGCGGTTTCCGTATGACGGTCACATGGATCGCCGTCGCATCTATTGCGGCAACACTGATCACATGGTCCCTCGCCGTCGCCCTGTATCTGATGGAACAGAACAGGGGCATTTATCCGGCAAACTATTATGAATTGCAGATTCCGGCCATCGATCAGTATGTGCGGGGTGAAAACACAAAGTTACTATCCCGGGAAAATGAAGATGGGCTGAAAAGCTTCATCAGGGGTGACGGCATTTCCTATCAGGTCGTGGACAGCAGCGCAGCCGTCCTCTATGGGACAAATACCGACCCCATTTTCTCCTCGAAGGCTGACCTGATCAACCATCTGAACACAACAGAGGTCTATTCGGATAAGAATACATACCTGCATGTGATCCCGCTTACGGGCGAGGACGGGAAAATGGAGGGGGCCGTGGCCCTCATCTATAAGCTGAAAATATCCGTCGTGGGCAGCGGGGGGTACTGGGCATTGGGCGTAATTGTCGCGGCATTGTTTTCTCCCGTGCTGTATATCATCCTGTTTACGATGTTGTTCTCCAGGCAGTTCATTAAGCGGATCAACCGACCTTTGCAGCTTTTGATGGAAGCGGCAAGGAAGATAAAGAACAAGGACCTGGATTTTGAGATCCACTACGATTCAGAGAACGAACTGGGAAAGCTCTGTACTGCTTTTTCAGAAATGCAGGCGGAATTAAAGACTTCCCTCTCCGCTCAGTGGGAAATGGAACGGGAGCGCGTGGAGATGGTTGAGGCATTGGCACACGACTTAAAGACACCCATTTCCATCGTTCTGGCCTACACAGAATCCCTCCTGGACAGGAAAAGCACAAATCCCGAAAGAGACCATCGGTACTTGTCTGTCATTGAGGAAAACGCCCATAAATGCAGCAAGCTTGTTCAGCAAATGCAGGCCGCTTCCGAGTCTGAGCAGGCCGGAAACGAATCAGAACTCACAGAGGCGGACTTGTATGGTTTCCTCTCCGAGAAAGTAAAGCAATATGAATTAGAGGCAAAGGAAAAAGCCCTTTCAATCGAGTTATGTGATGATGCCAGCATACATGCCGTATATCTCCTTGATACGGACAAGCTGGACCGTATCTTTGATAATCTCGTATCCAACAGTCTGCGCTATACGCCTGCAAATGGGAAAATCCTGATCTCTGCTCTGGCAGATCAGAAAGCCATCACATATCGAGTGTGTGATACGGGCTCTGGATTCAGCAAAAAAGATTTGGAGCGCGCAACGGAACGATTTTACAGAGGTGACAAGGCCCGGCAAAGCGGCGAAGGCCACTCCGGCCTGGGTCTGTATACGGTAAAGCAGTTGGTACACCGGCTTGGCGGAACCGTCGAGCTCTCAAACAGAAAAGATGGCGGAGCCTGTGTGCAATTCAGTCAGAAAATCTTTTGAACGGGAACAAACAGCCTTTTACATGAAGAGGTCAAAGCGGATGCTTTTCACGGATTGAGCGCAATTGATATGCAAATCAAACGATGTTAGGATATAGCAGATACATTTTCTCTAGCGGGAGAAGTAATTGAGAAAATCGTTTTATTGGGCTTGCTGCTGGTCCTGGCATTGAATGGATGGAGCGGGTTGTCCGAAACCCGCTCCGTTGATTCTTTCAAGTGTGATTGATAGCGACGGGATCTATGGGAGAGGGGAATTGGCTTCTTTATTATTGGTGGTAATATATCTGATCTTCATCAGCCTGGGACTCCCGGACTCCCTGCTCGGATCGGGATGGCCTGTGATGCAGACCGCCCTCGGCGTGCCCTCGTCCTATGCCGGCTACGTGTCCATGACCATATCCTTCATGACCATCGTTTCCGCCCTTGTAAGTCCCAGGCTGATCCGGCGCTTTCACACCAAGTGGATCTGCATCTTCTCGATTGCCCTGACCATATTTGGCCTGCTGGCCTTCTCCTTCTGCGGGGAATATTGGATGCTCTTTGCGGCCGCCGTTCCCTATGGGCTGGGGGCCGGGGCCATTGACGCCTCAATCAACCACTATGTGGCCAATCACTATTCCGGGGCGTCCATGAACTTCCTGCACTGCTTCTACGGGGTCGGTGCAGTGATCAGCCCCTACATCATGTATCTGGCTCTCAAGTTCGCCAGATGGAATGAGGGTTACCGGTGGACCTCCTTCATCCAGATGGGGATCCTCGCGGTTGTCATCCTCTCCCTCCCCCTCTGGAAGAAGAGTGAGGCCGGACGGGAGGAGGAGACGAAGGACAGCGCAGGGATCCGGGAGACCCTGGCAGTGCCGGGTGTGGTATCCACCCTGATCGCTTTCTTCGCCTACTGTGCGGGAGAGGCGACCTGTTTCCTCTGGGTCCCAAGTTATTTCGCCGGGATGAAGGAGGGACTGTCGGATGAGAAGATCGCCTCCTTCGGGTCTCTGATCTTCGGCGGACTTATGCTGGGGAGGTTGATCTCCGGCTTCACTGCCAGCAGGCTGGGGGACCCGGAGCGGATCAGGATCGGCATTATCATAGAGGGAATCGGGATCCTGCTGGTCCTCATCCCCTTTCAGGCCTACCTGCCTGCCGCAGTGGGATTTGTGATCATAGGCACCGGCATGGGGCCGGTCTATCCCGCCATTCAGCATATGGCCCCCATCAACTTCGGCAGGAAGTACAGCGCCGCCGTCATCGGACTTCAGATGGCATCGGCCTATGTGGGGAGCACCTTCATGCCCATGGTATTCGGCCTCCTGCAGCATGCGGTCGGGATTTGGATTATGCCCTTCTATCTGGGCATTTTCGCCGCCATGAATATCGGCCTGTTGGAAGCCTCCTATCGGGCGCAGATGCGGGGAAGAGGTCCGGGATTGTGAGCCGGCCGGAGGCCATCGGGACAGAACAGGACTGGAAAAGGTCAGAACCGGGAAAAAGGACCGGACCGGGAAAAGGACAGGACCGGAAAAAGGTCAGAAACCGGTATAAGAAAATGATTGACAGGCCGCGGAAGAAAGCTTATAGTAGGCAACAAACCAGTGAGGAAGAAATAGTAGGAATGCCTCGATTCCTTGAAGAGAGCCGCCGGCGGTGGGATGGCGGCAGGAATTGTATTCTGAATGGGCTTCTGAGGGCGAGCCGAACGGGTGACTGAGTAGGTGAGACGGAGCAGGATCTCCGTGATCAAAATCCGGCATATGTTAGTATGCGTGAGTGGGCGCGAAGGGTTCGCGTCAAATAGGGTGGCACCGCAGGAGTATACGCTCTTGTCCCTACGTATCGTAGTGGACAGGGGCTTTTTTCGTGTTCCGGCCACGCGGTATGATGCAGGTTGACGGACCGCTGCGTCCGGGTTTTCGATCGGATCAGGGATCGAGGAAAGGAGACACGATGACAGAGTTCAAGACACCCTACAAGACCTATCTGGAGGAAAATGAGATCCCGAGGACCTGGTATAATCTTCGCGCCGACATGGAGGATAAGCCGGCGCCCCTTCTGAATCCCGAGACGCTGCAGCCCATGACAGTCGACGAGCTCTCTGGGGTATTCTGCAGGGAACTGGCTGAGCAGGAGCTCAATGACAGGGACCGGGAGATTCCCATTCCGGATGAGATCTATCACTTCTACAAGATGTACCGCCCCTCTCCCCTTGTTCACGCCGAATTTCTGGAGAAGGCGCTGGATACGCCGGCCCATATCTTCTACAAATTCGAGGGGAATAACACGTCCGGAAGCCACAAGCTGAATTCGGCCATTGCCCAGGCCTATTATGCCAGGAAGCAGGGGCTCAAGGGGGTGACAACCGAGACCGGAGCGGGCCAGTGGGGAACAGCTCTGTCCATGGCCTGCTCCTTCTTCGGACTCGACTGCAAGGTATATATGGTCAAGGTCTCCTACGAGCAGAAGCCCTTCCGAAGAGAAGTCATGCGCACTTACGGGGCAGGAGTGATTCCCTCCCCCTCGAATCTGACCGAGGTCGGCCGGAAGATCCTGGCAGAGCATCCGGGCACAACCGGGTCCCTGGGCTGTGCCATTTCCGAGGCCGTGGAAGCGGCGCTCAAGACAGAGGGATACCGCTATGTGCTTGGGTCTGTCCTGAATCAGGTGGTCCTCCATCAGAGTATCATCGGTCTTGAGACCAAGGCCGCCCTCGACAAGCTGGGCGTGAAACCGGACATGATCATCGGATGCGCGGGGGGAGGATCGAATCTCGGGGGCCTGATCGCTCCTTTTGCCGGAGAGAAGCTGCGGGGGGAGGCAGACTATGATCTGGTCGCTGTAGAGCCCGCATCCTGTCCCTCTCTGACCAGGGGGAGATTCGTCTATGATTTCTGCGACACCGGCAAGGTGACCCCCCTTGCCAAGATGTACACCCTGGGGCATGATTTCATTCCCTCCGCCAATCACGCGGGGGGCCTCCGCTATCACGGAATGAGCCCGATCCTCTCCAAGCTCTACCACGATGGATACATGCGGGCGGTCTCTGTGGAGCAGACCTCCGTATTCGAGGCGGCGGAGCTCTTCGCCCGCACTGAGGGGATCCTCCCGGCTCCGGAATCAAGCCACGCCATCCGGGCGGCTATCAATGAGGCGGTCGCCTGCAGGGAGACGGGGGAGGAGAAGACGATTGTCTTCGGCCTCACAGGCACAGGCTACTTCGACATGAAGGCGTATGAGTCCTTCAATGACGGAAAGATGGCAGACTATATTCCAACGGAGGAAGACCTGGAGAGGGGATTTGCCTCTATCCCGGATTTCGGCCTCTAAGGCCGGGCCGCAAGGCCTGCCGGCCGGACTGATGCAGAGGCGGACAGAGGAATAAAAGCAGCCGGATGCATAGAAGCAGACGGATATACAGATAGGGGAAGTGACGGGATCGGCCCACAGCTGCATGTGAAATGCACGGCGGGGCTGATCCCGTCTTTTTTTGTGTGCGCCCGGGGATTTTATTCCTGCCGTCTCTTTGGCCGGGAGCATATTTCACAGAATGACCCCACTTTTGGAACGCTCCCGGAACAGGAAGGGGGCAGGCGGGGAACAGGGAGGGGCTAAGATTAAGACGGTTTCCCCGCAAGGACGCCTCCGGAGAAACGGAGGGGAAAATCCTTAGCGGGGGAGAAATCAGAGACAGAAAGAGAGGAATAGAGAATGTATTTTGATGTGATCGCCAAGGTAGTTGCGGATCGGATCGGTGTGGATCCGTCGACAATCAAGCCCGAGAGCAGCTTCGCGGATCTGGGTATTGATTCACTTGACACGGTAGATCTCCTGATGAGTCTGGAGGATGAAATCGGTATTGAGATTGACCTGGACGAACCGGTTGCAACCATTGCAGACCTGGATCGATTCATTCAGTCCAAGAAGGGTTGAGGGCATGAAGCAGTCGAGAATATGCCGGCTCCTTGGAATCCGCTACCCCGTCTTTCAGGGGGGAATGGCCTGGATTGCCGACGGAAAGCTGGCAGCCGCCGTCTCCGAGGGCGGGGGTCTGGGGATCATCGCAGCCGGAAATGCCCCGGCTGACTATGTCCGGGACCAGATCCGGGTCGCCAGGTCTCTGACAGACAAGCCCTTTGGGGTCAACATCATGCTTATGAGTCCTCACGCCTCCGCGGTTGCAGAGCTGGTCGCAAGAGAAGCGGTCCCTGTCGTCACGACCGGGGCGGGCAATCCGGCTCCCTATATGAAGAAGTGGAGGGAGGCGGGCATCAAGGTCATCCCGGTGGTCGCCTCCGTCGCCATGGCAAGGCTCATGACCCGGATCGGGGCAAGCGCCCTGATCGCCGAGGGCGGTGAGTCCGGCGGCCATGTGGGAGAGCTGACTACTATGGTTCTGGTCCCTCTGATTGCGGACGCCACCGACCTGCCCGTTCTTGCGGCCGGCGGGATTGCCGATGGCCGCGGATTCGCGGCCGCCCTCATGCTGGGCGCCTGCGGGGTTCAGATGGGAACCCGTTTCCTCGCAGCCGAGGAGTGCACGATTTCCCCGGTGTACAGAGACCAGGTCTTAAAGGCCAATGATCGCGCCACCATGGTAACAGGAAAGAAGCTGGGCCACCCGGTTCGCAGTCTTCGAACCAGGTTCGCCAGGGACTATGCCAGGAAGGAGTTCTCGGACCTGCCCGCGGACCGGCTGGAGGCCATGGGGGTCGGAGCCCTCAAAAAGGCAGTTCAAGAGGGCGATTTGGAGGAGGGCTCCTTCCTCTGCGGCCAGGTTGCGGCTATGGTCAAGAAAGAGGAGCCTGCCGCCGCCATCATCGAAGATGTGGTCAGGGGAGCAGAGAGAGTCTTGGAAGGAGCGGTCGCATGGCTAGAGTAGCATTTGTCTTCGCGGGACAGGGTGACCAGTATCCCGGGATGGGAGAGGACCTGTATCGGTCCTCCCGAGCGGCCCAAGAAGTCTTCGCCGCCTGCGATGCCATCCGCCCGGGCACCTCTGCCATGTGCTTTCATGGAAGCGCAGAGGAGCTGAAGAGGACCAGCAATACCCAGCCCTGCCTCTATGCCATGGAACTTGCGGCGGCGGCGGCCCTGCAAGAGCGGGGAATCCGGGCGGATTGCCTGGCGGGTTTTTCCCTGGGTGAGCTTACCGCGGCGGCCTTTGCCGGGTACTTCTCCTGTCAGGCGGGCTTCCGCCTCGTGATCCGGCGAGCTGACCTGATGCAGGCCTGCGCTGACCGTGAGGAGACCGGAATGCTGGCGGTCCTGGGGCTTGACTCTGCACAGGTAGACCGGCTGGCCCAAAGCTATGACCGGATTTATCCGGTCAATTACAACTGCCCCGGCCAGACTTCCGTGGCGGGGGCAAGAGGGCAGATACGGGATTTTATGGCTGATGTCAGAAAGGCCGGAGGAAGGGCAATCCCTCTGCGGGTAGCCGGAGCCTTCCACTCCCCCTTTATGGAGGGGGCCCGGGAGCCCTTTGCGGAGGCGGTTTCCGCAGAGCTTGCCCGGGCGGAGGAGGATTCTGCGCTTGCGGCCTCTGCGGCCGGCCGTCACCTCCTCCCCCTCTACTCCGACAGGACGGCGGAGCCCTATGGGGAGAATGTCACGGAACTGCTCTCATCCCAGCTCTGCCACCCCGTCCGCTGGGAAGAGCTGGTCCGCAATATGATAAGAGACGGCGTCGACCATTTCATTGAGATCGGACCGGGCAGAACATTGACCAATATGATTCGGAGAATATCCGCTGATCTCACAGCGGTCACCTACCGGGAGATGCTGGAGGATAAGGCATGACAGGAGATAAGACAGCCCTGATCAGCGGGGCTTCAAGGGGACTCGGGGAGGCGATCGCAAGGCGGCTGGCCTCGGAGGGAGTCAATATCGCAGCCGTCTATGTCGGCAATGCGGATCGGGCCGAAACAGTCTGTGACGCCTGTATCCGGGACTACGGAGTGAAGGCCCGGGCCTACCGGTGCGATGTGTCTGATTTTCATGCGGTCCGGGAGCTTGTCGACCTGGTGAAGGAGGACTTCGGGGGTTTTCAGATCCTGGTCAATAATGCGGGGATCACAAGAGACGGCCTGATCGTCCGCATGAAGGAGGAGGACTTCGACGCTGTGATTGACACCAATCTGAAGGGGGCATTCAACCTGATACGCCACGCCTCCGGCCTCTTCCTCCGCCGGAGAGAGGGGTGCATTGTCAATATCAGCTCCATCACGGGGCTGATGGGGAACCCGGGCCAGGCCAATTACTCAGCCTCCAAGGCGGGACTGATCGGGCTGACAAGGACGGTGGCCAGGGAGCTGGCCTCCAGAGGGATCCGCTGCAATGCAGTAGCACCGGGCTTTATCGCAAGCGATATGACCCGGGACCAGGCGGACAATCCTATGGTGGAGAGGATTCCCCTGGGACGGATGGGAAGGCCGGAAGACGTAGCCGATGCCGTGGCGTATCTGGTCCACGCCTCCTATGTCACCGGAGCGGTGCTGCGGGTGGACGGCGGTATCGGGGCATGAAGAAATCCGCCGGCCGGATGAGGCGGCAGGCATATGTTATGGAGGACAGAATGAGTGACTTTCGAAGAGTTGTAGTGACCGGCATGGGAGCCATTACTCCCCTGGGCAACAGCGTCAGGGAGACCTGGCAGGCCATGCGGGACGGCAGGAACGGGATTGCCAGAATCAGCCAGTTCGACCCGGAGGGCTTCAAGGCGACATTGGCCGCTGAGGTTCGGGATTTTGATCCCGGTCAGTATATGGACAGGCAGGAGATCCTCCGCTGCGACCGCTTTACGCAGTTTGCCGTGGCAGCGGCCCGGCAGGCGGCGGAGGACTCTGCCATTGAGGGCCGGGTTGATCCCGATCGGTTTTCCGTGATCTTCGGGACGGGAATCGGAGGGATCGAGACCTTCGAGAAGGAATACAGGAATCTCATGGAGCGCGGACCCCGGCGCGTCTCTGCCCTCTTCGTTCCCATGATGATCTGCAATATGGCGGCCGGCATGATCGCCATCCACCACGACTGCCGGGGGACGGCCATGCCGGTGGTCACGGCCTGCGCCTCGGCATCCAACGCCATCGGAGAGGCCATGCGCCTCATCCGGCACGGCTATGCGGACGCGGTTATCACAGGCGGAACGGAGGCCGCGGTCTGCCCCTCCTCTGTGGCCGGTTTTGCCAATATGAAGGCCCTGTCCACTTCCACGGATCCCAATGCGGCCTCCCTGCCCTTTGACAAGCGGCGCAACGGATTCGTAATCGGCGAGGGCGCCGTCTCTCTGGTCCTGGAAGAATACGAGCATGCCAGGGATCGCGGCGCTCAGATCTACGGGGAGATCTGCGGCTACGGAACGACCTGTGACGCCTACCACATCACGTCTCCCGAGCCGGAGGCCCGCGGGGCGGCCAAAGCCATGGAGATTGCCATGGACGAGGCCAAGTACATGGACAGCGATCGGGTATACCTGAACGCACACGGAACCGGGACGCCGATGAACGATCTGGTGGAGTGCAAGGCAGTTCACGCGGCATTTGGCGACGCAAACGCCCGGAAGCCCTGGGTCTCTTCGACCAAGTCCATGACGGGACACATGCTGGGGGCGGCTGGAGCCGTCGAGGCCCTGGCCTGTCTCTTTGCCCTGCAGGAGGGCCTTGTCCCGCCGACCATCAACCTGCTGGAGAAGGATGAGCACTGCGACCTCAACTATGTCGCAGGGGAAGCGGTTCGTCAGGACCTGACCCTGGCCCTGTCCAACTCGCTTGGCTTCGGAGGCCACAATGTGTGTCTGGCTTTCAGAAAGGTGAAATAGGATGAACGAGAAGGAGATCAGAAAGTATGCCGGCCTGATGAAGGAACTGGACCTGACAGGCCTTGAGATCAGCAATGACGAGACGAGAGTCCGCCTGGAGCGAAAGAAGGAGCCGGATCTTGTCAGTCTTCCGGCCGCAAGGGATCCTGCCCCCGTCTTGGGCGAGAGCGCGGACACAAGAGAGCCCGGGAAGACGACCGGGGCGGAGGCGACGGCCTCCGCCGGAAAGACGATCAGCTCCCCTCTGGTCGGCATCTTCTATGCGGCCGCCGAGGAGAACGGCAAGCCCTTTGTCGCGATCGGGGACCATGTCAGGAAGGGACAGACCCTCTGTATCGTCGAGGCCATGAAACTGCTCAATGAGGTGACGGCCGAGGAGGACGGCGTCATCAGCCGGATCTGTGCCTCGAACGGTCAGCTGGTGGAGTATGGAACAGTGCTTTTTGAGATGGAGTAAGTATGAATCGTCAGGAAATCATGAAGATCCTTCCGCACAGGGATCAGATGCTTTTGCTGGATGAGGCAGAGAGAATCGGCGGGGAGTCCGTGGCCCGCTATCATGTGCGGGGAGATGAGTTCTTCCTCAAGGGGCATTTCCCGGGGAACCCGATTGTGCCCGGGGTAATCCTCTGTGAGATCCTGGCCCAGTCGGCCTGCGTCCTCATGAGAGAAGAACTGGAAGATGGGAAGCTGCCGGTCTACACGGGTCTGGATCATGTGAAATTCCGGTCTCCGGTCCGGCCGGGGGACACGGTTGAGGCCCGGTGTCAGATCAGCAGATCGAAGGGATCCTTCTACTTCTGCAGGGGGGCCATCCGGGTGGGAGACCGCCTCTGCGTCTCCGCTGACTTCGCTTTTGCCATCACAGGAGGGATCTGATGTTTTCCAAGATACTGATTGCAAACCGGGGAGAAATTGCGGTTCGTATTATACGGGCCTGCAAGGAGATGGGGATCGCCACGGTGGCTGTGTACGCCACCGTCGACCGGGAGGCCCTCCATGTGGCCCTGGCAGACCAGGCGGTCTGCGTGGGTGGACCGGAGGCGGGAGCGTCCTATCTGAACGAGAAACAGATCATCTCGGCGGCCCTCATGACCGGAGCCCAGGCCATCCATCCGGGCTATGGCTTTCTCTCGGAGAACGCCCACTTCGCCAGGCTCTGCCGGGACAACGGCATCGTATTCATCGGGCCGGATCCGGACTTCATGGAGAAGTTCGCAGACAAGGCGCTTCTGAAAGATCTGGTGGCTGATGCCGGCCTGCCGGTCATTCCGGGCACCGAGGCGGTGGCAAGTCCGGAGGAAGCCATCCGCCTGGCCGGGGACATCGGATATCCGGTCATGCTCAAGGCCTGCTCCGGCGGCGGGGGGAGGGGAATTCGCCTCATCAGAAACGATGCCGAGCTGACCCGGGCCTTTCCGGAGGCCACGCAGGAGGCGGCCGCAGCCTTCGGAGACGGGACCCTCTACCTGGAGAAGTATATCTTTCCGGCCCGTCATATCGAGCTGCAGATCTTAGCGGACGAGCAGGGCAAGGTGGTCTGTCTGGGGGAGAGAGACTGTTCTCTTCAGCGCCGCAATCAGAAGCTCCTGGAAGAGACCCCCTCCCCGGCCGTCTCCGACAGACAGAGGGGCAGAATGATAAAGCTGGTGACAAGGGCGGCAAAGAAAATCGGCTATGTGGGCGCCGGCACCATGGAGTTCCTCTATGACAGCAAGGGCAATTTCTGGTTTATGGAGATGAATCTGCGCCTGCAGGTGGAACACTGCGTGACCGAGATGCTGACCTCGATAGACATTGTCAAGTGGCAGATCCGGATTGCGGCGGGGATTGCCCTGGATTTTGACCAGGACGAAGTCCGTCTGACCGGGTCCTCCATCGAGTGCAGGATCAATGCCAGGGGGATCGGGCGGCTGAATATGCTGCATGTCCCCGGGGGCCTGCACGTTCGCTTCGACAGCTTTCTGATCGAGGGAACGGAACTGTCTCCCTACTACGATTCTCTCCTGGGCAAGCTGATCGTCTATGCGAGGACCCGGGAGGAAGCCCTTCGCAAGATGCGGGCGGCCCTCTGCGAACTGGTCATTGACGGGATCCCGACCAATGTGGACGAGCAGATCAAGATCGTAGAGGACGAGCGATTCACCTCGGGAAATTACGACCTGACCTTCCTGGGAAATAAGTAAGAAATCCGAAATAAGAAATCCGAAGTGAGAAATCCGGAGGGAGAAATCCGAAGTAAGAAATCCGAAGTGAGAAATCCAAAGGGAGAGATTCCCGCGGTACATACCCATCGCTGACTTCAAATGACAGATAAGGACTTGTAAGATGCCTCTTCACTTTAAGAAACCGAAAAATACGCTTGAGTTCGGCGGCAGAAGCGCCTGTAAGCCGCAGGCGGATGCGGGCGAGCCGGTCAGAAAATGCCCCAATTGCCACAAGGAGATCAGCCTCTCCTATCTGGAGGAGCACGCGCAGGTATGTCCCTGCGGGCACCATTTTCGCCTGGGGGCAGAGGACCGTCTTGACCTGCTCTGTGACAGGGAAAGCTTCAGGGAATTGAATGCCGACCTGGTCTCTGAGAACCCCCTGGGATTCAAGGGCTATGATGAGAAGCTGCAGAGGGCGAGAGCTACGACCCGGGAGACCGAGGCGGTCGTGACGGGAATCGGCAGGATCCGGGGCATTTCGACGGCGATCTTCGTCATGGATTCCAACTTCATGATGGGGTCTATGGGGTCGATTGTGGGAGAGAAGATCACCCGTCTCTTTGAATATGCGGTCCGCCGCCGACTGCCGGTCATCGGCTTTACGGCTTCCGGCGGCGCCCGCATGCAGGAGGGCCTTCTCTCTCTTATGCAGATGGCCAAGACCTCAGCGGCAGTCAAATGGCATTCCGATGCGGGCCTTCTCTATATCACGGTCCTGACGGACCCTACGACGGGTGGGGTGACCGCTTCCTTTGCCATGGAGGGCGACCTGATTCTGGCCGAGCCGGACGCCCTGGTCGGATTTGCCGGGGCCCGTGTCATAGAGCAGACCACGAGAAAGCGCCTGCCGCATGGATTTCAGCGGGCGGACTTTCTCCTGGAGCACGGCTTCTGTGATGCCATTCTGGACCGGCGGGAGCAGCGGGAGAGGCTGGGACAGATTCTTGTGATGCACGGATATCGCCCGGAGGCAGTCGGATCTGGAGACCCGGCCGGCGGAGAGGGCATTTAGGTTGAAAAGAGGCAGCAATGGATAAGACTTCCACACTTACAGCATATGACCGCGTGCGACAGGCCAGGGACTCGGGGCGCCCCACCGGCCTTGATTACATCCATGCGCTTGCGGATGACTTTATAGAGCTTCACGGAGACCGGAGGTATGCCGATGATCCGGCGATGGTCGGAGGAATCGGTCTGCTTGAGGACCGGCCCGTGACGCTTGTGGCCATTGAGAAGGGACACAATCTAAAAGAGCATAAGCGGCGCAACTTCGGAGGCCCCCAGCCGGAGGGCTACCGGAAGGCCCTTCGGCTCATGAAGCAGGCGGAGAAGTTCGGGAGGTCGGTCATCTGCCTGATTGATACTGCCGGCGCCTTCTGCGGGATTGGGGCTGAGGAGCGGGGCCAGGGACTTGCGATTGCCGAGAACATGATGGAGATGTCCACCTTGTCGGTCCCGATCATCTCTGTCCTGATCGGCGAGGGGGGATCCGGAGGCGCGCTTGGCCTTGGCTATGCCGACCGGGTCTGGATGCTGCAGAACAGCTACTACTCGGTGATTTCTCCGGAAGGCTGTGCATCCATCCTCTGGAAAGACGTCAAGAAGGCGGATGAGGCGGCGGAGAACCTGCACCTGACTGCGGAGGATGCCAGGAGCCTGGGCGTGGTGGACAGGATCGTAAAAGAGCGGGACCTAGGCAGCAGCAAGTTCTACGCCAGGATGAAGAGGGCTCTTCTGCGGGAAATTGAGACCCTTGAGGCCGATCCTGACCTGCTCGGTAACCGTTACAGGCGCTTCCGCCGGATCGGGCAGGAGGCGCAGATGAACCGGCCTGTCTGAGAGGCTTTTGTGTTAAAGTAGTAGGGGGTGGTTGACTCGGATGGGAGAAGGGAATGTCTGATATACAGGAGCAAGGGCAGGAGCGTGCAGGTGGAGAAGGAGAAGAGGTCAGCGGATCTCGAACCTATCTGTTTGCAGAGGATGGCCCGGCGCAGGCGGAGGACCGGCCCGCCGGACTGAAGGCCTGCCGGATTCACCCGGAGGACCTGGCTAAGCACCGGGACTTTCTGGCTGCGGCGGGGAAGAAGCCGGGCTGGACCGGCCATCTGGACTATCGCCTTCTGACGGAAGGGGGGCAGGTCCGCCATGTCCGTGAGAGCCTGCGGGTCTGCAAGCGTGACGGACAGATCACAGGAGAGGCCTTCATAACGGATGTCTCAGACCTGGCTGAGACCAACGGGGACCTGCGCTTTCTCAATGAGACGATTCCCTGCGGCTTTCTCCGGTATGGCTGTGAGAAGCAGCCCAGAGTGACTTACGTAAACCGCCGGATGCTTGAGATCCTGCATGTGAATCCGGATGACAGCGGATCCGGGACAGAGGCAGCCTCCTATATGAATGACATTCTCCTGGCAATCCCGATCGGGGATAGACGACGGTTTGCCTCCTATCTCAAGCTGGTGCACCGGCGCGGCATGCCGGTGGCGGGAGAGATGACCCTCCTGGCCTGCGACGGCAGCAGGGTTCGGGTCTACGGCTGGGTGACGAAGGCTCTTCTGCCGGATGGAAGAGAGGAGTTTCAGTCGGTCTGCATGGATATTACAGACCGGTACCGTCACAAGAGGGAGCAGGAGGACCGGCGTTACCTGCGGGCCATCTCGGAAGTCTACGAGGAGATCCTGAGCTTTAATCAGGAGGAGGGCACCGTGACCTGCCTGCAGGCCGGGCCTGAATCTGCCTTCAGGAATTTCGAGAATATCGCCATGCAGACTTCAGACGCAAGGGACCGCTGGCTGCGGCAGACCGTGGCGGAGGAGGATCAGGAGAGAGTCAGATGCTTCCTCTGCGAGGAAGCCGCCGAGACCGGACAGCTTCCGACGCAGCTTCCGCCCCAGATCCGTTTTCGCTCCGGGAGAGATGAGCAAGCCGTCTATACAGCAGTTTTCCTCAAGTTCAATGAGACCAGCCGTTTCCTCTGTGTCCGCCGCAGCCCGGAGGAAGAGAAGGGCCTGGCCGGCGAGAACGACCGTCTTCGAAAGAACATGAAGGGACTGATTCAGAACTTCACAGACGGCGTGGCAGCCTTTGAGGTCATGCCCGATCATCGCGTCCGACCCCTCTATGCCTCCGAGAATGTGGCGGAGTTCTTCGGCGTCACTGAGGACCGTTGGCTTACGCTGGTTCGGGAAGGGATCTCTCTGGAGGAACTTGCCTCTTGTTCCGAGGCATCTCTGGAGGATTTCGAGGCTCTGCTGCAGGACGGAGAGGCGGAATTTGACTACTTTGATTTCAACCGGGGGGAGGACCGCCGGATCAAGGCCGTATGCTCGGAGAGGGACTGCGGGGGAGAGGGCCCCCGCTACGTCATGCTCTATCATGTCAGCGAGCAGGCCGAGGAGAAGAGAGGTAGATGGGACCGGAGGATCGGAGGAGACCGGGACGCCAAGCGGCAGGGAGAGTCCCCGGAACAAGCGGAGGTATTCATCCGCAGCTTCGGCTATTTTGATGTCTTTGTGGACGGCAAGCCCATCGCCTTTCGGAACAAGAAGTCCAAGGAACTCCTGGCCCTTTTGGTGGACCGCAGGGGCGGTTTCATCTCCTCGGACGAGGCGGTCAGCTTCCTGTGGGAGGATGAGTTCGTAAGCTCCGTCACCCTGTCCCGCTACCGCAAGGTGGCTCTGCGTCTCAAGAACTTGCTGGAGGAGTACGGGATTGCGGATATTGTCGAGACGGTCGACGGCAAGCGGAGAATCGTCCCCGATCGGGTTTCCTGCGACCTGTTTGACTATCTGACAGGGGAAAAGGAGTACCGGAATTTATTCACCGGGTCCTATCTGAGCAACTACTCCTGGGGGGAGACCACCCTGGCCGGTCTTCTGGCCCGGAAGGGGGAGGACGGAGATATCTTCGTCTGAGCGGAAATCTGATTCAGGCCGGCTGCGGGTCGCTCGCAGGCAGGCCGTCTGTCACAGGCGCGATCCGGAAAGGCAGAGGTTCTTTCGTGTCAATCATTAATCAGAAGCATGTCAGAAAGCTCATACTCGCTTACCTGGGCGGGTCTGCGATCCTCACGGCAGGATCCGGTCTCAGGATGGAGTGGATCAACCGCAGGGCCAATGATGTCGAGCGGGGAAGAAGACGGATTCGGACGCTTATGGCTCAGGGGCGTTTTCGCCAGGTCCCCCTCTTCGGTCTGGATGAGATAGAGAGGGAGAAGAAGCTCGGCCAGGTCCGCCTGTCCGTCTTTCCCAGAGATGAGGGGCCGGGCCTGAGCAGAGCATCCGGGCAGAGTGAAGAGGCCGGCCGGAGCAAGGGCCCCGGCCTGAGCAAAGGCCCAAGTCTGAGCAAAGGGGCCGGCCAGAGCACGGGCCCAGGTCTGAGCAAGGGTCCCGGCCGGAGCGAAGCTGAGCGCCGTGTCCGGGACAAAAGCTGCATGAGAACGTGCAGGAGAGAAGAAAGACGCAAGTTTGCCATCATATGTCCCGGGGGAGGCTACGCGCACCTCTGCACCGACAAGGAGGGGTACGCCATTGCGGCCCGCATGAATGAGCTTGGCTATACCTGTTTTGTCCTGGAATACCGGACTGGTTTTGCGGCCCGATCCTATGCGCCCACGCGAGACCTGGCTCGAGCCATTTGTTATGTGACGGAACACGCGGATGCATTTGATGTGGACCCCGAGGACTATGCCCTGATCGGATTCTCAGCCGGGGGGAACCTGGTGGGTCTCTACGGGACGGAGAGATACGGCTGGAAGGCTTACGGGACGGCCAAACCGGGGGCCATCATCATGGGCTATCCCTGGACCAATATCAATCACTGGATGGACCATCCCTATTGGAATATCTGGAAGGGACTGATCGGCCTCTACTTCACGGAGCGGTCCAATCTCTATTATTTCGGCTGGAGGCAGTCCCGGGCCAAGCGGGACTCGGTCTGCGTCCAGAAGTGGATCACCGAGGATTTTCCGCCCTGCTATATGTTCTCAGGAGCGGTTGATGTCCTGACGCCGGCCAGCCACCATGCGGACGTGATGGCCCAGGCCCTGGAGGAGAAGCAGGTCCCCTGCCTCTACCGCAAGTATTTTCGCCTGCCGCACGGGATTGGATTGGGGATCGGGACTCAGGCGGAGGGCTGGCTCTCTGAGGCGGTCGACTTCTGGGAGAGGCAGACGGGGGCGAAAACGACCTAAAAAAGCACTGTGCCGGGGAAATTCCCTCCGACACAGCGCTAGAACAGTTTTTCTTATCAGGAGTTCGATTCGATTAGATACCGGGAATCAGGAGACAGGGATGGCATCACCGGTCCATGGCCTTGGCCATGTCGCAGATAATATTGACGCAGTTGTCCTCTCCTAAGCTGCCGCTGTCTAAGTTGATGTCATAGTTATGGTAGTCGCCCCAGATCTGGTCCGTGTAGTAGCGATAGTAGGTCTTGCGCTGCTTGTCCTTCTTCTCAAGCCGCTTCTTGGGATTGACATTCTCAATCTTCTCGTAGCGGTCCCGGATGCGCTCGATCCGGTGCTCCATGTCGGAGTGAATGAAGACATTGAGAGACCGAATATCGGCATGACGGAGGATGTAGTCCGAGCAGCGGCCGACGATGACGCAGGGGCCCTTGGCGGCATAGTCCAAGATCACCTTGCGCTGGGACAGGAAGATCTCATCCTGGGGACTCTGGAAGTACATGGCGCTTGCCGCAGAGACGTCAAACCAGTTATTGGTCCCGCTGGAGTACTCTCCCTGGTCCTCGATCATGGTCTCCGCATAGCCGCTGTCCTGGGCGACCCGGGTGACAATCTGCCCGTCATAAAAGGGGATCCCCAGCTTCTCGGCAACTTTCTTTCCGATGGTGTGTCCGCCACTGCCGAATTCACGGGAAATAGTAATTACAGGATACATACAGGCCCCCTTTCGAGAATGCGTCTTTCGTACTTTTATTTTAATCTGACTGGGGATAATGTCAAATTCAGGAGGAGCGCATGGCAGCAGACTGCACAGTGATGAATATGTCCGGCATCTACGAGTCCCAGGATTTCTATCCGGAGACCGGGACCTGCTTTCTGGATATGACCGATATTCCCGGAACCAACTGTTACTGCGATGAAGAGGCCAAGGAGGAGATCCGAAGACGGCTGGAAGAGAGCGGGGCCCTGCGGACGCAGGTGCACTTTCTGGATTCCGGCAACTATCACTACCTGAGCCTCTTCTTCCTGGAGAAAATTCAGGTGGATTTTGAACTTCTGCTGCTGGATAACCACCCGGATATGCAGAGTCCCTCCTTCGGAGCGATCACTTCCTGCGGGGGCTGGGTCAAGGAGGCCTTGGACCGGCTGCCTCATCTGAAGAGGGTCTTCCTCTATGGGGTGGAAGACCCTCTCTTGAGAGAGTGCGAGAGGGAGGAGCCGCTTGATCCCCGCATCACTGTCCTCCGCTCCTGGCGAAGGCTCGGCGGGGGTGAGGCGTCGATCGAAGAATACAGAGATGCTCCGGGAGACTTTGACGCGAGGAGAGACCCCTGGGAATGGGTGGAATACCGGGACGCGGAGAAGATTCTCGGCTCGCCATATGTGACAGATCCGTCTGAAGCATCCTGTCTCAGAGAGGATCGAGCGCTTCCCATCTATATCTCCCTGGACAAGGACCTGCTTCGTCCGGGAGAGGCCTTCTGCAACTGGAGCCAGGGAGTGACAAGCGCGGAGGAGCTTTTTGGGCTCCTCCGCGCCTGTGATGCGAAGAGAGAGATCCTGGGACTTGATATCTGCGGAGAGATCTCTGTCTTAGAACAGGGTCTGGGAGATGATATCGGGGCCCAGTCCGTAAATAACGCCCTGAACAGGGAACTGACAAGAGCGCTTAGCGGTGATGCTTACGGCTCTCCTCATCGAGCATGAGGTCATTCTTGATCTCGGACATGTCGCCCTCCATGAAGACATAGTCATTGCCGGGAAGGACGGCATTCATAATAATGCCAAGGATGGAGGCAATGGCCAAAGAGGTCAGAGTAATGTGGGCGCCGCCGACCTGAAAGGTCAGCCCCTCAGAGAAACCGAGGCCGGATACGAGGATGACAGCCGCGATGATCAGGTTTCTGGTGCGGGTGAAGTCTACCCGGTTCTCGACGACGTTTCTCACACCGATGGCAGAGATCATCCCGTAGAGGATGAAGGAGATGCCTCCGATGATGGCGGCCGGCATGGTGGTGATGATTTCTGCGAACTTGGGAGAGAAGGAGAGGAGGATGGCATAGAGGGCGGCCAGGCGGATGACCTTGGGGTCATGCACCCCGGAGAGCTCCAGGACACCGGTGTTCTCCCCGTAAGTGGTATTGGCGGGGCCTCCGATGATGGCGGAGAAAGCGGTGGCGATGCCATCCCCGACCAGAGTCCGGTTCAGGCCTGGATCGGTGATGAAATTCTGGCCGACAGTCGCGGAGATGGCGGATATATCTCCGATGTGCTCCATCATGGCCGCAATTGCGATGGGAGCCATGACAAGGACGGCGGTGATATCAAACTTACAGAGGAAGAAGGGCTGGAGGGCGACAGGGGAGGCGGAAGCGACCCGGCTGAAGTTGAGGATCGCCGAACCATCCGCGTTGGTCATACCGGCGGCGTTGAAACCAAGGGCGAAGAAGTAGGCGATGACCACACCCATCAGGATGGGAATGATCTTGAACATGCCCCGGCCCCAGATCTCGAAGAAGACGACGACCAGGAAGGCGATGATTGCCAGGGGCCAATTGGTGGCCGCGTTGCCGATGGCCGAGGGAGCCAGACTCAAACCGATGCAGATGATGATGGGACCGGTCACAACGGGGGGGAGGAAGCGCATGACCTTCTTGACGCCCGCCAGCTTGATGACAAGGGCTAAGAGCAGGTAGAGAAGGCCGGCGACAACGACGCCTCCATTGGCATAGGCCAGCTTCTCATGCATGGGCATCGAGGCGTAGACGCCCGTATTGAGCGCCGCAATGGCGGCGTAACCGCCCAGGAAGGCGAAAGAGGAACCCAGGAAGGCGGGGACCTTGCGCTTGGTAATCAGGTGGAAGATCAGTGTTCCCGCGCCGGCGGCAAAGAGGGTGACCTGTACGCTCATTCCCTGTCCCTGGAAATAGCTGTTTACCAGGATCGGCACCAGGACGGTCGCCCCGAACATGGCGAACATGTGCTGGAGGCCAAGGATCAGCATCTTGGGAATGCCCAGTTGTCTCGCGTCCTTGATAGAACCGGTTTCGTTCATGATATGTCCCCTTTCGTGAGTCCAAGTCTAAAGAATTCCAAATCTTCTACATTATAGTCATTTTGCTGATCGGCTACAATCACTAAAATCAGGTCAAAGAGAAATCGGCTTGATGACTAAATATAGAGAGAAGTGGAGAGAAGTCGGAGCGGAGCAGTCGGAGCGGAGCAGTCGGAGCGGAGCAGTCGGAGCGGAG